>JAIESS010000071.1 GCA_019745755.1 Alphaproteobacteria bacterium | reverse complement strand
CTTTTAAAAAAACCTTTTAAACCAAAAATTACTGATCGATAAAAAACAAAAATCTAAAGAGAGAAAAGAAGTTAAAATCAAATTTGGGTTCTTTTTATTGATTTCTACTTCATGAATAAGTTAGGTGGATAAATAAGGTAGGTTTTTTAAAATGCATGTAAAAGCTGAAATATTCATGTTTTTAACAAGCTTAAAAGCAGCATGGGTTAGTTAATTATTTTTTTTAGGAGTTAAACACCTCATGCATTGTTTTTGCAATTTGCCCATGGGCATCATTTAATAGTGGTTTGCCATGGGCACTCAAAAGATGGTGAAAGGGCAGCTGTTCGAGTCTTTTAAAGTCGCTGCTGTCTACATGACATGCATTGATCCATACATGTGATATGGTGGCTGTACCATAAAAACCTTGCTTTTGATAGAGTGACGCTGTCTCTTTGTTGAAAAATATATCAGAATCCACCCAATTTTTTACACTATCACAGGTCACTAAAATCCCGCTATTTTGATCAATAAGTAAAGCCCCTTCTGGATGTTGTGAGGTTTTAAAAACAAACAATGAGCACGAGGGAAAAGGCATGGGGCCGTCAACCTCAAGCACAACATCGGTTGAGCGCTGATTTTTGTGTGTCATGCCTTTGAGAGCCCATAGTTTTGCATGAGAATAATGATCACAATAAACCCCATCATAGGAATCATGAAAGGCACCAATCCTTATAATATTTTCAACGGGCCCAAGAGCATCAAGAGCCTCAAATTTCGCCGCATCTGGTCGTACGGTATTAATGAGAGTCAGGCTCCGTGTGTCAGGATTGCGGATAATAACCATATTGCAACTGTGTTGCAGATCAATACCCTCATGATGAACGGCGTGTCCTTCCGTTATCATAAAAACGTTCGGAAATATTTCTTTTATTGACTCATATGGAAATGTGTGTGAATGCATAGCATTTTCCTTGTGTTCATTATCATCCATGGCTTCAGCATAATAGATCGTAAAAAGAGAAAGAAAAATAATTTTTTTTATCATTTTATAGTAGTTTAGCTTGTTTTTTATAATCACAGTAAGCATTCTTTATGTGAAAATGCAATTAGAACCGGTCTCAATTTTTAAAGGCATTGAGATAGACTCTGAGATTAATATCTTATTCGAGAATAACAACTATTATCTATCGCATAAATAAAATTATAAAATAATTTAAGATTTTTTCTTTGCATCTCAAGATTAATTATTGTAAGTTTTTTTGGTTTCCTAATTTTTAGAGAAACTCTTAATGTTTATAGGAGAATTATATGTATTATAAAAAATTGACTTTATTACTTTCTACGATTGTACTCTGTTCTTCCTTTCCGATTTCTGGATGGGCAGCGGAACCCTTACTAGAAGACAAGAAAGATAGTCGTCATTCAGGCACTTTTGATATATACCCTTTTGGGTCCGGTCTCGATTCAAATACTGTCGTAGGCAAGGCAACGCTTAAAAAGGATGACCTCAATAAAGATAAAATTTCTGTAACAGAATTTGTTGTTTTTGAAAATACTTCTTACAGTCAAGTTTTTGCTAGCAAATGGGCATCAAAGGAACGAGAAATTACTCAGATAGCGATTGCTGTCTCTCGTTTGAATGAAATCACTTTTACCTATGATAAGGGAGAATATTATTTTTTGGGAGAAAAGAAGTTCAATTTGGAAGCTACTTATGTACTATATCCGCCTTCTGATGCGCATAAAGATAAAAACTATTTGAGGCTACTTATTAATGTTGTAAATCACGCAAACAAAAACGATTCTTCTCTTACGTTTACACTAAAACCAAATGAATCTATTACAAATTAAACAATTAGTTATGAGAAAAGCTTAAAAACAGCAAGCAACCCCTCTAAACAAAATTGCTCTGATCTCCCGTCAGAATTTGGAAAACGTGTTAACTTGGATGCTAAAACCTCGGGGGCAAACCTCGGGGTCTTTCTGTTATAGCTAGTGTGACTGCAACATCTCAAAAATTCATCAAAAAACTCAAAGAAATATCAGATCAGGTTCATCGTCGCGCATCTCATCAGATGGAGATTTTGTCATTCAACCCAAACAATGGATCGTTGAACGTACAATTGCTTAGCTGAACTGGGCAAGGAGGCTACCAAAAGCTTCTGAGCAAAAGTGCCTGTAGAGGGAAAATATCATCCGTATCATCTCTATCGATTTGATATTACAACAAATTCATTGAGATTGGCTCTTAAATGCCTTCTTTTTTCTGCAATAGAGAATACGAGGGGGCTTACTAAAACGATGAATATTTTCCTTTTATTATTTTACGTAGATGCCAAAAGGTATGAACATTTCTTTTCCATCCATGATTAGTTGAGCAAAAAGTTTGATAAAACCTGGTGTTGTCGGCTCCATATGGAATTGAAGGTCTGGCCCACCGCGATCTTTTGTTTTGGTGGGTTCTTCGCCCATGGGATGCATATGCACGACCGTATTCATGTCTTCTGAAAACCCAACGATGTGGGCAAAGGCGCCCATAATAGGTTCAAGATTTTTTGCGGGTTCTCCCTTGGTGTTGGTGATGCTAATTTTCCCCATGACAGCTTTGCCAGACGTTAATTGTGGGGTGTCGAAGGACAGTGTAAAGGAATAATTATTTATCGTTGCCTTTGTTGATAGGGTACGATCCACCGTTTGTTGGATATCGTCCTTTACGACAAGATCCGTCAAGGCGTACTCTTGCTTCCCTGATGAAAGGGGAAATAGATCCGCCCACATACGGTAGCTTCCCTGTGTTTTTGGGTGCCAATCAAAGGTATAAACACCAGGCTCATCTGTGGCTTTGGGATGCACATGGGTATAGTCCCTCAATGTATCGTCAATAATAAGAAGGTGAATTTTCTCCGTGTGCACTTCTTTGAGTGTATCCAGTGTTACAGGCGTATTATCCTTTGTTCGTGTAAGCTTAATACGCACAACTTTTTTGTCTTTTTTACCATCCTTGTCACATATCTTAAGGACAACCACTTTGATGGTGGGCTCCATTGTTTTCATTGCATGCATAGTGTGGTGGGTATGACCGTCTTCATGTGCCTGAGCTGAAGTAAAGGGTAATACGAAAAGAGAAAGGGCAAGGGGCGGAATTATCATAAAATTCTCCAAAAATGGTCTTCTTTTTATAAGCCTGGGCTTTTCATAAAAACAAATCAAGAGAAGGATGCATGTGATGCAGATCTGTCACACTTTTTGACAAAAGGTTAATAAATTGTTAACGTACCGGAAGAATGTTGACGGGTAAAAAAGGAGATCCTCTTGGAATTGAAAGAAAAAGTCTTAACGAGGCGTCATTTTCTTCAAAATACATTTATGTCCCTTAGTGCACCTGGTGTGCTTGGGGCGAATGCCATTGGCCGTTTGCTCAATCCCTTTGGAGAACCATCGGATATGATGACAGATGGTTTAGAGATCGGAAAAGATTCCGTATCAACAGCACCCTATGAGAAAAAACTCAGCTTTTATAATACTCATACAGGAGAGTTTATTAAAAATATCGTGTTTTGGGCAAAGGATTCTAAGGGAGGTTATGTGGGGGACAATCTCCATCGCATTAACAAACTTTTTCGTGATCACCGCACAGGCGATGTGATAACCATTGACCTGCGTCTGCTCGAGCTTCTTCACAAACTTCAACAAAAAATTGATGTATCCGCACCTTTTCACCTCATTTCAGGGTACCGTTCAGCAAAGACCAATGCCATGCTTTGTGAAAAAAGCAGTGGTGTTGCAAAAGTAAGTCAGCATACTTTTGGTCGAGCGGCAGATATTTCCCTTCCAAAAACGTGCACCCTTCAGTATCTGTATAAAGCCGCGAGGTCTCTTGGCCTTGGAGGCGTTGGATGCTACAGCCAATTTGTCCACGTAGATGTGGGGCGCGTGCGCTATTGGTAATTAGAGGTGTCTTTGCTGTCTGAATCTTAATCGATTTTACATTACTTCAACCGCTATGGCTGTGGCTTCACCTCCACCAATGCAGGCTGTTGCAATGCCGCGTTTGAGACCATGGGTTTTAAGTGCATGCACTAAGGTTGTAAGTATGCGCGCCCCGCTAGCGCCAATGGGATGACCGAGGGCACAGGCACCACCATGGATGTTTACCTTGTCACGATCGAGTTTTAATTCTTTGATAGCTGCCATGGGAACAACAGCAAAGGCTTCATTAACCTCAAAAAGATCAACGTCACCGATTGACCAGCCTACCTGTGTAAGGAGTTTTTGGATGGCGCCAATGGGGGCTGTTGTAAACCATTCTGGAGCGCCTGCAAAACTTGTATAGCCCACAATCCGAGCGAGGGACGGGGAGCCGTTTGTGCGTGCATGATCCTCTGACATAAGATAAAGAACGGAGGCTCCGTCTGCGATGGATGATGACGTGGCTGCTGTAACGGTACCATTCGGATCAAAGGCTGGGCGAAGTTTTGGGAATTTTTCGGGTTTGACCTTTGTGGGCGGCTCGTCGCTATCAATGACAGCATCAGCTTTTGTAAAAGGAACAATTTCATTGTTGAAGTAACCGCTTGTGTGGGCTTTTTGATAGCGTTCAAATGTTTCAATGGCGAATTTTTCTTGATCATCCCGGGAAAAGCTGTGTTTTTCAGCTGTGGCATCAGCAAAGCAACCCATGGCTTTACGGCTTCCTCGGTCATTTCCTGAGTGATAGGCATCCACTAAGCCGTCCCATTGCATATGATCGATAATGTCACTGTGTCCAAAACGGTAGCCTGTGCGTGCCTTTGTGAGGAGGTAGGGGGCCTGACTCATGGATTCCATGCCACCGGCAAGGATGCACATTTTGTTGTTGAGGCGAATGGCATCAGCGCCCAGCATAATGGCCTTCATTGCGGAACCGCAGACTTTGTTAATGGTGGTAGCTGAAACCGTGTCACCGAGCCCTGCGTAAATGGTTGCTTGACGGGCAGGGGCTTGCCCCATACCAGCAGAGAGAACGCATCCTAAGATGACCTCGTCAACATGAAAAGAGTTGTTTTTGAGGGTATTTTGTTGTTCTTTTATATGCTTTATAACATGAGCGGCAATTTCTGATGCTTTAAGGTGCGATAAGACGCCCTGGAGTGATCCTGTCGGGGAACGTTGAGCCTGAGTAATGACGACAGATGTCATAAAAAATACCCTAAGTAAGATGAGTGATTAAATGTTAGCTGTGATTCTGTTTTTTGTAAAGACGGCACAGGCTGATCCGCCTTAACCAACATCAAATCAATAAGAAATAAGGGGACCCCTTGGATCCCCTTATGGTAACGTCGTGTCTTTTCAATCTTATTTTTTGATAAGACCCGGCGCTTCAGGCTCACTGGCGCGAAGACTTGCATCGATGCTGCCTGTGCGTGATTTATTGATATCACGACCTGCTGCTTCTGCGATATTGTGTTCTTTTTCTTTAGCAACTTCAGCTTCAAACTTGCGATTCAAGTCTGATTTCATGATACCAAGAAGAAGTGACCAACCTTTGAGGCCGCGTGCCTTAATATCGCTGATGTCAAAGAACGCGCGTACTTTTTGAATTTCAAAAGGCTTGTTCAGATCAATGCGGGCGATAGCATTGGCCTTGCTGTAAACTTCTTGTGTGGGGATATCAACAGCGGATAAGAAGAGTGGCACTTCAACCATAGGGAGATTGGCGTTTGGACCTGCTGAATGTGCAACTTTGATTTTAAACATGACTTCAACGCGTGAAGAATCATTGGTGCAAGAAACGTCTACATCATCAATGATAATATTCGGGGAATAGTCACCAACGCGAATTTCAAGCTCGCGGTTTGTTTTTACGATGGCACCTTCTTTTGGCATGAAGTCTTCACAACAGCAAGCCCACACATCTTCTGAAAGAATATCAAGGTCGGTGGATTCGTACATCATTTTCTTTTTGCCATTTTCCATAACGGAATAAACGCCTTTGCCGCCGGCAGCTGCTGGAAGTGTATATGTTGATCCTAGATTAGAAGAAGGTGGGCTTTGTTCTGTTGCACAACCCGTCATTAAAAGACCTGCTGTGAGAATGGAGAGTAATTTTGTCGTGCTCATTTCGAGTGCTCCTTGCAAATGTTTAGACATCGGTTAAGACATCGTTAGTGTATCACCAAAATTTAAAATTTTAATAAAAATTTTAACGCTCGCACTACTGAGCTTTTGGCTCTTGTGCATAGTTCATTTTTAACGGTTAAAAGTTAACAAATCGTTACGATAAACAGAAAAAATAATTATTTCTGTTATTTTTATCAATTTTTATCACGTTCTTATTTTTTTAAAGGGCGGATTGAAAAGGAGGAGATTTTTTTTATAAAAAAGCAATAAATAATCAACAAATAATAGCGTTAATTTTTAGGAGAATTTCATGGCTTGATATTGGCCAAAAACAAAATTTTACATAAGGATATATGGTGAAATAAAGCTATTTTTCACCTCGTTGCATGCAAAAAATGCATGCCTTATGATGCGTTAATCACATTTTTTATTTGCTTATCTATAAAAATATTACTATAGAATTGTGAAGTAAAATTATTTATAGGAAACATACCATGGCCGATAGTGCAACTCGAAATGAAGCTCTTAAACTTGCCGTAGATCTCGTTGGATCATACGTTCAACACAATACAACGCCGATGGAGCAACTAAACCCGTTGTTGCAACAAATGTACATGTCCATCCTCAATCTTGCGGAAGGTAATACACATACATTGCGTACAGCTAATCTCAAGCCTGCTGTGCCAATTGAAGAGTCAGTTCAAGATGGTTATATTGTATGTCTTGAGGATGGTAAAAAACTACAAATGCTTAAAAGGCATATTAAAACAGTGTATAATATGACAGTTGATCAATATAAAGAGCGTTGGAATCTTCCTCCTGAGTATCCTGTTGTTTCCCCTGACTATGCAAAACGCCGCAGCCAAATTGCAAAGACAAGTGGTCTTGGTCAAACAGGGCGCCGTCGTCGCCTTTCCGTCATTACCGGCGCTAATGAATCGGCTATCGTAGCAACAAAATAAAAATTGATACTTTTTAAAGTGCACCCAAAGGTTTTTTAGTCTTTAGACGAAAGATCTTTGGGGTATACCTGCGGGTATTTTGCGTGTAAAAAAGAACACACATCCATAAAAAATAATTATTTCCCTGTCCATGTCAAAAAAACTCTATATCAAGACCTACGGTTGTCAGATGAATGTCTATGATTCTGAAAAAATGGCAACGCTTCTTGGTCCTCTTGGTTATACAACAACCGATGTACCTGATGACGCCGACGTAGCCATTATTAATACATGCCATATTCGCGAAAAGGCTGAGCAAAAAGTATTTTCTGATCTTGGGCGCCTTAATCTTGTTCAAAAAAGACGATTGCTAGAGGGCAAAGATACGATTATCGCTGTGGGAGGGTGTGTGGCCCAAGCAGAGGGTGATCATATTCTTAAGCAAGCGCCTTATGTCAGTATGGTCTTTGGTCCTCAAACCTATCATAGACTTCCTGAAATGTTGACGCAGCTCCTTCGTTCAAAAGGGCAAAACCTCAAAATTGTGGACACAGATTTTCCCATAGAAAGTAAATTTGATCATTTACCACAGCAAGGTGAGTCGGCGCTGAGTGCGTTTCTTACCATCCAGGAAGGCTGTGACAAATTTTGTACCTTTTGCTGTGTGCCCTATACGAGGGGGGCTGAGACATCCCGCCCTGTGGCATCGATCTTGGAAGAGGCTCGGCATTTGGTGAGTATTGGGGCGAAGGATATTACGCTCCTTGGGCAAAATGTGAATGCTTATCATGGCTCATCCCATGAGAAAAAGGAGTGGGGCCTTGGAAGGCTTTTTTATGCGTTGGCGGAAATCGACGGTTTGGAACGCCTTCGTTATATGACATCCCATCCACGGGACGTTGATAACGAACTTATTCATGCCCACCGCGATATTCCAAAGCTTATGCCGTTTTTGCATTTGCCTGTGCAATCAGGAAGTGATGGCATCTTGGCGTCCATGAACCGCAAACACACCGTGGATGATTACCTTAAGATTATTGATCAATTTAGAGATGTGCGTCCGGATATGGCGTTTTCCTCAGACTTTATTGTGGGATTTCCAGGAGAGACTGACGCCGACCATAAAAAGACATTAGAGCTTGTGGAAAGGGTAGGGTACGCTCAATCCTATTCCTTTACCTATAGTATTCGCCCGGGCACACCGGCGGGTGTTTATGACCTTCAAGTGCCAGAAGATGTGAAGGATCGTCGTCTTCAAGAGCTACAAGCTCTTATTTTTAAACAACAAATGGACTTCAACAAAAGTTGTATCGGTATGTCCCTTCCTGTGCTTTTTGATAAAGATGGTCGCCAAGAGGGCCAGCTTATTGGTCGCTCTCCTTACATGCAATCCGTTTATGTGGATGCTGCTACACGCCATAAGGGTGAAATAAGTCTAGTCAAAATTGAAAAAGCATTTCAAAATAGTCTTACAGGTCATATTGAAACAGTGGAGCATGTCCTTCCTTGTGCTAATGACAAGGGGGAGGGGGCAAGCCAATCTGTTTCAGCTCGAGCATAGGAATAGATTTTGGAACATACTACCCATACGATTGAATTTGATGATAATCAACGTCTTAGTGCTCTTGTTGGGGCCGAAGATCAACATCTAAGATTTATTGAAAGCCGCCTTGGTGTGGATATTTCTCTCAGAGGTAATATTATCTCAGTAAAGGGCGCAGATCCTGAAGCAACCTTTGCTAAGACGGTTCTGACATATCTGTATGCCCAACTACCGCGTATCAAAGAAATTAAAACGGAAGAC
>JAIESS010000214.1 GCA_019745755.1 Alphaproteobacteria bacterium | reverse complement strand
CACATCCCAGAGCCCAAAAAAGAAAAACAAAAAGAACCTGAACCAAAAAAAGAGCCTAAAAAAGATGTAAAGAAAGACGTCAAAAAGGATCCGAAGAAGGATACAAAAAAAGAGGAGACAAAAGCCCCACCAAAGGCTGAGGTGAATTTGAAGGCTAAAAAACCGAAACCACTGGCTTCGGAAAAGAAAAAATCCGTGGATGATATTGTAGATAGCCTTATTGATGATTCATTAACAGCGGATGAGGGAGCAGAAAAAGGCGCTCCGGCCATGGAAATTGGTAAAGATATCACGGCGACAGATATTGATGCGATCCGTCAAAAGATTTATAAGTGCTGGCTCGTTCCCATTGGCGCTCAAAATGCAAAAGAGCTTATTGTGGATATCACCATGGAAATCGCAAAGGACGGTAATGTCACAAAAGCAACCATTGTGAATAAAGATCGTATGGGTGATCCCTATTTCCAAGCCGCCGCGGAAAGCGCTCAACGCGCTGTCCTTGACCCCGCATGTAACCCCCTTCCCCTCCCCGCGGATAAGTATGAAAAGTGGAAAAAACTCACCTTACGCTTTAATCCAAAGGATATGTATTAACATATGCGTCATAGGGGGCTAAACAAAAATGATATATGAAAAAACGATAAGACATATAAAAAAGAGGCTTATAATGATAAAAAAACAAAGGTCACTTATTCATGCACACGGGATAGTGTCTATGGGGTTAATACTATCTCTATCCTTACTAATCCAATGTTGTGTTATAACCTCTTTGAATGCAGAGGCTGCAAAACCACTGGGTGGAAGTCTGCCCGCTGGTCTTATTCAAGCTGCAAAACCAACCCCCTCTTCATCATCAAACACAGAATCCTCTGATATTCCTGCTGTCATCGAAATCACGCGTGGTCAGATCAAAAGAACCCCCGTAGCTATTCCTGTTTTTTTAGGAGACAATGAATTCGCCTCAAAAATTACAGATGTTGTGGCCAATGACCTTACCATGTGTGGGCGCTTTGATGTTTTGGATAAACAAGCCTTCATTCAAAACAATACGTCTGTCCATGAAAATGTGCGCTTTGAGGACTGGAGGGTCATTAATGATCAAATCTTGCTCATCGGAAAGGTAGAGCACAGCGGGTCCAAGCTCACCGTTCAATTCAAAATTTATGATGTCATCAGTGGAATGCTCCTCAAGGGATTTTCTCTTTCTGCGGATGAGAAAAAATGGCGCAAACTTGCCCACATGATATCTGATGCTTTGTATGAACGTGTTACGGGGGATGCAGGATTTTTTGACTCACAGGTTGTCTTTATTGATGAGCAGGGTGTTGGTAGAAACAAGAAAAAACGCCTGTGTATGATGGATATTGATGGTCATAATGTTGTGTATCTAACCAATGGAAGTAATCTTGTTCTTACGCCAAGGTTCTCTCCTTCTACCCACCATATTGCTTACCTCGGTTTTCGTAAAGACAGTGCTGCAGTGTATTTAATGGACGTCCGAGAACGGGAAGCAAAAATTCTTGGCACGTTTGAGGGAATGACCTTTGCGCCCCGCTTTTCTCCCGATGGATCCAAAGTTGTTATGAGCCTGACCAAGGGAGCATCAACGGCTCTTTATACATATAATATTCAGTCCAAGGAAACACGCCAACTCACTCCTCATACGCTCATTGATACGTCCCCATGTTACTCACCGGATGGTGAATACATCGTGTTTACCTCCGATCGCAATAATAATGGTTCTGCGGAAAAGCTCTTTACAATGAAAAGTGACGGAAGTGATGTGAAACAAATCAGTAATGGTCCCGGCAATCATTCCCAACCCGTATGGTCACCGCGCGGCGATCTCATTGCCTTTAGCAAGCGTGCTGGAGGCGGGTATAACTTGTGTGTTATTAATACGGATGGAACAGGGGAACGCGTTATCGATGAAGGATACCTCATCGAAGGCGCAGCGTGGTCTCCTAATGGTCGTTATATTATCTATACAAAAGAAAGCCCTAACCGAAAATCACAGTTGTGTTGTGCAGATCTAACAGGGCATGTCAAAATGCCCATAAAAACACCTCATAATGCATCCGATCCTGCATGGTCGCCGCTTTTGTCTAACATCTCTGTAAAGGATAAAGCTGCCCCCGCAGCTTAGACGGAATTCCTATGGAGAATAGCAATGATAAAACAATAGGGTCTCTAAGCGATTTTTGACCTCCAGGCTCTTTTTGTAACCTATCTAAACTGCCACAGGCCAAAGACCATAAAAATAGGCAAGAGTATCCCAAAGGACCATGCCATATAACCCAAAAAGCTTGGCATTTTAATCTGCATACGTTCAGCAATGGCTTTCACCATAAAATTCGGCGCATTGCCTATATAGGTGAGAGCCCCCCAAAACACAGCACCTGTAGAGATAGCCAAAAGGGTTTTTGCACCTTCTCCCATGAGAGCCACCGCATCACCGCCAGCCATATGAAAAAACAGAAGATACGTTGGGGCATTATCCAAAAAGGAGGATAAAAATCCTGTCAAAAGATAATAACGTAGTGGATCGGCGTCCCCCCCTGGGTGAGCAAGAGCCGCCACCTGATGGAACGCACCGTCTTTCCCAAGATGAAGAAGGGCTTCGATGGGAATGAGTGTGATGAAAATAGCAAGAAAAACGAAAGCTACCTCCCTCACAGGATGAAAACTAAAGCGATTCATATAGTGCGTCGCTTTCGGTGTCAGAAACCATGATGCACTTGCAATGATGATAAGAATAAGATCACGAAATGTATGAAAAAATGTTCCTTTTACCGAAGAAAGTAATACTGTGCCTAAAATCATAAAAAGAAGAATAACATTACGCTTGCCATAAAGCTTAAATATCTCAAAAGTAGGATCATTACTATCCATCGGCGGTATAGCAGGGATTTTTCTGTGATAGTGATGGCGATCAATAAGGTAAAACACACAAAGCAAGGAGACTGTGACGCCTAAAAAGGGGATCAGCATATGGTGTAGAGGCCAAAAAAAACTCACCCCCTTTAAGAACCCTAAAAACAAGGGAGGATCACCAATAGGAGTTAAGGATCCCCCAATATTACTTACGATAAAAATGAAAAAAATGACGAGATATTTTTTGTGATCACGGTGATGATTCACGCTTAAAAAAGGTCGGATGAGGAGAATCGATGCTCCTGTTGTTCCAATGATACTTGCAAGGATGCCTCCCACAAAAAGAAAAATTGTATTACCAAAAGGTGTAATATCCCCTCGTAATGTGATGTGAACGCCGCCGCATACAATAAATAATGAGGCAATAAGAACAATAAAAGGTATGTATTCCTCGTAAAGCATATGCACAATAGCACCACCTGTTGCAGGGATCCCAAAAATAATCAGCATAGGAAGAATAATACTCATGCAAAAAAATCCAATCACTTTACGCTCATGCGCATGCCAAAAATCAGAAGCAAGGAGAGGTGCAATGGCTAGGGTTAACAAGAAACCTACAAAAGGAACAACCCAAAAAAGTGCCAAGGGAGAGATAAATGCCCTCACATCAATGGAGGGGGGAGAGATAAGGCTAAAAATAGCATCAAAAATGGCTGTGTCCACGAAAAAATCTCGGTATACTAGGTCCAATTGTCTTTCATCTTAGCAGAATCCCTTTATGAATACGATGCGCAGAGTAAGGCTCTTTTTTGGCGTTTTTGCCAGCGTAGCCTTCCTTGCCCTAGCTTTATGGTTTGGTCTACAAAAACTTGTTGAAAGAGAAATAACGTTAACTGCCATACGAAATGGTCTCCAAATCGCATCGATTCAAAGCATTCGCCCGTTGTTTTTCGGTGTTAGCCTTCATAAAATTAAACTTATGTCGGAAAATCATCAGAAAAACATCCTTATTGATACGGTTAATGTTCATTTTACCCTTAAAAGCATCCTTCAGCGCATAGCTCAACACATAACGATTAAGGGGTTACAGTTCAGAGGCAATCTAGATGATGTGAAAAATTTTCTTTATACCACCTCCCACTATGGGAATACCTCTTTTTTTGATACGTGTCACCTCAGTGGTTTTCTTAATCTCCATGACGCCTATGATCAAGGTTATTTTATCCCGCTGGATGTAACCTTGTCTCATCACTTTGATCGCATGGGAATAGGGGCAGAACTTCGCCTCCTCACACAGGGTTTTTCAACAGATATGACAATTCACCTGGATAAAGATAATAAAGATCTAAAAACTGATATTTCTTGCCATAATATGATGGTTAAGCGCGCAGGGTTTGATTTTAGTGCTGACACACTTTCCTTAAGCACAACACCTATGGCAAGCAGTTTGCACAATGCACGCGCTATGATGGTTAAACTAAAAGGACAAAATATAGCCTTTGACTTGCTTCATCTCTCCAAAAAAGAAAAATCAACTGTTCATTTTGATCTTAAAAGTACTATTGACGCTAGTGAGTCTCTTTTAAAAATTCAGGGAGACGGTCAAATAAATCTCGATGAGGAAAGTGCACAAATAATACTTGAAACCGTCGACGATGGTGTGTCTCTTGATATCCAAGCAAAAAAGCTTAAGGCCGCTTCCTTTTTAAAATTACTCAACCATTTTTCAGGTCATGGCTTTGAAGCTATTAAGGGAGAAGCCCAAATTCAGGCATCAGCCCATTTTCCTCTTCGTCTCACAGAGGAAAAACGTAAAGATTTTCTCCCTTCATTTTTCAGTATCTTTTTAGAGTTAATGGATCAAAAAGAAAATAAAGGCTTTGTTAACATTGCTCTTAAGGACATTTCTGTACATCACCCACTTTATGCTGTGGACTCCCTTAACACATCTCTTGAATTTAAATTGTTCCCTCTTCAGACTCAAGGAAAGCAAACCATTCAAGCAACATCAGCGCGCTTTTCAAAACTTCATCTCGATAAGCCACACCTCGATTTTACGCTTAAGGATACCTTTAAGATACAAGAATTTGTGACGCATATGCTTGGAGGATCCATGCGTCTCCACAGTTTTGACATGAAGGATATCTCGGACATGTTATTCCTGTTTGATTCTGATGGTATTGACCTCCTGGATACGCTAACACTTTTGGAGATTAAAGGCCTTTCAGGTGGGGGTAAAATGGGGGGGCATGGTCAGATTCATTTTAAACAAGATCGTGGTCTTAAGATAAAAAATGCAAAATTCTTTTCAACCTCGCGAACAGGGAAGATTCATTATACGCCGGAAAGCACAAAGGATTTAGAGGAAGATCAGGTGGAAGTAGATGCAAAAACCATGGATGCAAAAAGCACTCAAGTGATGGAAATACTTAAAAATATTACTTTTTCATCCCTTACGGCCGAGTTTCTTCCTGTCGATGGGCGCCTCCAGGGGCTTGTAGAAATTTATGGCTATACGGATTTTATGAATGGTTATCCCTGTCACTTAAAAATAAAAACGTCGGGTGATCTTGAGGAAACCATACAATCCAGCTTGGATTTCTTTAAACTCAATGAAAATTGGGATAAAGTCAAAAGTGATTTAAAAAAAGTAGGACAAAACAATGCACATTAACACTCTATTTCTTGGCCTTATAGCTATTTTCTCTGTGCTACTTATAGCATGCACGCCGACAGTAAAAGTAGAAGCCCCCGATAAGCCCATTGATGTGAACATGAACGTGAATATAAAACATAAAATCAAAGTGACAAAGGTCGATCCCAATAAAAATAAGCCTATGGTAGAGGGGCAAGAAGCATAAAATGAAAGCATGCATACATATCAGTCAATTAAGCCAAAAAACATTGAAGGATGCTATAGAATCACTTGGTGATGCTATATTTTTAGGGGAGGAAACTCGAATCAATCATACAGCAACTTACCCGATGCATAACCGCTATTTTAGCAATGGTGACAAACCTTGGGTTATTTTAGTCAATCTTAAAAACAAAATAAAGCTAACGTATGATGGTATAGAATACACTCTCCACGAAAATGAACTTGTTTGTTTCGATGATAATGTAATGCACGCGTGGGAAATGAATAACAATAACATGACAATATACTACTACCGAGCAAAGAGTGCTTCTTCTGTTAATCAAGGAACATACTGCATAGACGAACTTAAAATAATAGAATAGGATAAAATCTTTGAGTATTGTCATTGTAAGTGACATAGTTGTGCTTAAATGTCGCCGATACGCTCAAGGAATCTGTAGACAAGGAAAAATAGAATAATTACATTAGATTTATAGGACAATCTGTTGCCGCTCTTATTCATTAAGGTCATACGTATCATGAATACACGCTCGCATTAGCCCAATTTTGGGCTATCCTTTTTTGATGCTTCATAGCATTAACGGAGGGATATTACTCTTGCCCTCTTCTTTTGCGAGAAACATCATGATGATACCCCACTCTCCTATTCTACTAAAAAATCTTGGCATACACTTCCCTGCAAAAACATGTTTTGAGGGACTATCCACAACCATTCATTATGGTGAACGCATCGCTATCATTGGACGTAACGGTGCTGGAAAATCATCCTTATTAAAAATACTAGAAGGAGAATTATGTCCATCCGAAGGGAAAATAATCATGCCCAACGACGTTCATCTATCCTGTGTCCCTCAAATTATTCAAGATTTAAGAACACTCAGTGGAGGCCAACGGTTTAAAAAAACGCTCACCTATGCTCTTACATCCCATCCTAATGTGATTCTTTTGGATGAGCCCACCAATCATTTGGATGCAGCGAACCGTAAGGCTCTCGCTCAGATGCTGTCCCGCTATCCCGGCACATTGATTATGGCCACCCATGACGAGGGATTACTTACGTCCTGTGTAGATACGCTTTGGCATATCGAAGATGGTAAAGTCACTCTTTTTAAGGGGAACTATAATGATTATAAACATGATAGGAGTCACCGTCACGCGTCCCTTGAAAAGGATTTAGCCACTTTAGAAAAGCAAAAAAAAGCCATGCATCTTGCATTAATGAAGGAACAAAAACGCAGTGCAAAGAGTAAAGCAAAGGGCGAAAAAAGCATTAGGCAGCGCAAATGGCCAACGGTTGTGAGTTCCGCAAAAGCCAGTAGGGCCGAGGAGACCTCTGGCATAAAAAAAGCTGCCATTGATGATAAAAAAAAGTATTTGACGGAGAAACTATCGGATCTACGATTGCCCAATATCATTACGCCTTCCTTTAGCCTAAAAGCGGATGATAGTGCTGACAAGGTGATCGTGTCCATTTCGGAGGGCACCTGTTCTTATGGTGATGCTAGTGTCCTTAAAAACATTTATTTTCAGATCAGCTCAAAAGATCGTGTGGCGCTTCGGGGGCCTAATGGTTCAGGCAAAACGACCCTTGTGAAAGCCATTTTAGGTGATCCATCGGTAACACGCGAAGGGGATTGGCATACACCAGCATTAAAGGATATGGGGTATCTTGATCAGCACTATGAAATCTTGGATCCATCAAAAACCGTCATTGATACAGTGCATTCTTTAGTACCCATGTGGTCTCACGCTCAAGTAAGGCAGCATTTGAATGACTATCTCTTTCGTACAAACGAGGAAGTAGCTACCCGCGTATCAACACTTTCCGGTGGTGAAAAAGCCCGCCTTTGTTTGGCCTGTATAGGTGTTTTCACACCCATGCTTCTTATCCTTGACGAGATTACCAATAACCTTGATTTAGAAACAAAGCACCATGTGATAGATGTCCTCAAAAACTACCCCGGGGCACTTCTTATCATTTCGCATGATGAGTCCTTTTTGAAAGGTATCGGCGTGACCCATTTTCACAATACGGAGGCAAATTAACCTCCTTACGGTTTTCCTCTCTAAATTACTCTTTTTTAGCTAGGTTTTTATTTCTGATGCAGGATCCCTATGCCCCCTGGTTTCTGTCAACTACGTTTTTCTCTTGATTTAAGAGTTAGGCATCTAATTCTTACTATTGCGTTAACAAAACTAAATTTGTCTATTTCGCCTATAATCCAATGCCCCTTGAAGGATATAGGTGGCAGCAAGTTTATCGATGTTATGTTCACGCTTTTTACGACTCATGTCATGTTGAAGCATGGCACGCTCCACAGCCATGGATGAAAAACGCTCATCCCAAAAAATAATATTAATGTGCGGCATGGTTTGACTCAGCATTGCATGGATTTTTTCCATATAGGCAAGAATCCGCGTTGCTTGGCTACTATGCGTCCCATCAAGATTCAAGGGTAGCCCCACAATAATGAGGGAAATAGCATAGCTTTTCAGAACTTTTTCAAAATGTGCAGCGTCCTTTTGACCGCTTTTACGTTCATAATATTCAAAGGGTGAGGCAATGACGGCGCGCGTATCCGAGAGCGCCATGCCAACACACTTTTCCCCCACATCAAGGCCAAGAATACGTGCTTCCTTAGCAGCAGCCTGAAGACCATGGGCCTCAGCATATAATTTAAAATTGAGATAAATGGCCACGCTATATTGTCCTGTGCGTTATTTTTAAAAGGTTACTTGAAATGAAGGAACGTTTTCTTTATAGTTGTACGGAATCCGCACGCAAAGTCGGTCGTTATTCTATACCCTAATTTTCCTAAAAGGTAAAGAGTGGCGCGCCATCCGGTGCTCTTCTGTGTCAATGATGTGTCGTTGATATATAGAGGGTCACACTTTGCGGAGGTTTAACCGGAAAATAATTATGGAGTATTACATTATGGCTATGCCAACTTTCTCAATGCGTCAACTTC
>JAIESS010000163.1 GCA_019745755.1 Alphaproteobacteria bacterium | reverse complement strand
CCGCAGAAGCTCTTGGTGTACCGACCTTTCGCATTATGGTCCGCCATATTCTCCCCAACGCCATGGTGGCCACGGTGACCTATCTCCCCTTTATCCTCAATGGTTCCATCGCAACACTGACCTCTCTTGATTTTCTTGGGTTTGGATTGCCACCAGGATCTGCTTCCCTAGGCGAGCTTCTTAATCAAGCGAAGAATAATTACCAGGCTCTTTGGCTTGGCCTTACGGGATTCTTTGCAATTACATTTTTACTTAGCCTTCTTATTTTTATTGGTGAGGCTGTGCGCGATGCTTTTGATCCACGAAAGGTTATATAACCATGAACCTTTTATCCGTTAAAAATCTCAGTATTAGGTTTCCATCAAGCAATCAAACTGGCAGTGGTGTTGAGGCTGTAAAATCCGTAAGCTTTGATCTTAAAAAGGGTGAGACCCTCGCCCTTGTTGGAGAAAGTGGTTCAGGAAAATCTGTGACGGCGCTCTCGCTCCTTGGCCTTTTACCAAAATCCACAGCTGTTTCGGGCGATATTTTTTACGATAAACAATGCCTCACCCAGATGAAGGAGCCGGAGTTTCAACGAATTCGTGGCAAACACATTGCTATGATTTTTCAAGAGCCCATGACAGCCCTTAATCCACTGCACTCTCTTGAAAAGCAGATTGCGGAAACACTTTTTACCCACGAAGGTCTTACCCCCAAACAGGCTCATATACGCGTTTTAGAATTACTGGATCTGGTTGGTTTTCCTGAAGGGAAGGATCGTCTGAATGCGTATCCTCACCAATTATCGGGGGGGCAACGCCAACGTGTCATGATTGCCATGGCTCTTGCGTGCGATCCAAAAATACTTATTGCGGATGAGCCTACAACGGCTCTTGATGTAACGATCCAAGCAGGGATCATTAATCTTCTAAAGGAGCTTCAGAAAAAGTTATCGATGTCCCTTATTCTCATTTCTCATGACCTTGGAATGGTAAAGAAGTTTGCGAACGGTGATCACACCTCTCATATCGGTGTAATGTGCAAAGGGGCTATGGTGGAGTTTGGGGAAATTCACAATGTTTTATCAAAGCCGACTCATCCGTATACACAACATCTCATTGCATCAGAACCGTGTGGCCATCCTTTTTCTGTAGCAAGCAATGCATCGACTCTTTTGTCTTGTGACAATGTGAGTGTTACTTTTGGAAAGCCCAAAAATTTTTGGAATCCCTACGGTGGAACACTTAAGGCTGTTGATGATCTATCACTTGATCTTAAAGAGGGGGAGACCATTGGTATTGTGGGGGAAAGTGGTTCTGGGAAAAGTACCCTGGCTTATGCGCTGTTACGTCTACTCAATACACCGAGTGAGGGAGCCATTATTTTTAATGGAGCTCGTTTGGATCAAAAAAGTCAAAAGGAGCTGCGTCCTTATAGGTCTAAACTTCAAGTCATTTTCCAAGATCCATTTTCGTCGCTTAATCCACGTTTTTCAGCGTCCCAGATTGTTGGCGAGGGTCTTAAAATCCACGAGCCGCATTTGACAGGTACACAGCACCGTGAACGCATTTTTTCGGTGCTGCAGGATGTTGGCCTAGGGGAAGAACACTATGATCGTTATCCCCATGAGTTTTCGGGTGGTCAGCGTCAACGTCTTGCCATTGCCCGGGCTCTTATTCTTAATCCTAACGTTGTTGTGTTGGATGAACCGACGTCGGCCCTCGATAGGTCTGTCCAAGCAGAGGTGATTGAGCTCCTTCGTGGCCTTCAAAAGGATCTCCGACTAAGTTATCTTTTTATTAGTCATGACCTCAAAGTTGTGCGTGCCATGAGCCACCGTATGATTGTGATGAGAGAAGGAAAAATTGTCGAAGCAGGTGACGCGGAGACACTTTTCAATGCACCCAAGCATCCTTATACGCAATCACTTCTTTTAGCAGTAGCATAAAAAGACGTACACCCCCTCCCTTACCTCTGTTCCACTAAGTTCGCCTGAGGTTGCAGGCCTTCTTAATATGCGGGGTCACATTGTCACAGCCATTCATTCTGGACTTTTCTTTGATATTCCTTCATCAACTGACATTAAAAAGAATATGTGCATTGTTTTTCAAGATAACGATGATGAGCTGTACAGTTTTATTGTGGATAAGGTCTATGACATTGAATCGTGGCCGCAAAACCTTTATGAGCCTCTTCCCCTTAATTTAGCCAATCGATGGAATGCCTATGCCGATGGTGTTTACCGTCTGGACGGTCGTCTCGTCGTAATTTTGAATAAGGAAAAATTGTTGCAGGAATTACAAGAATGTTAGATAGAGAAACTACCCCCCTTCTGTCATACACGCAAAGTCAGGCATCCATCTTTTGTCCAAAATATAAGTGGGTTTCTGCCTGAGAGAGAAGAACAAATGAGACGGGGCTGAGAAAGTGTACAATTATAAAAAATGACATCAAATAAAATTTAAAAATAAAATTGCATAATTGTTTAACCGTATATTAACCTCCCTCATGTATATTAGACTATGAATTCAATTTTGAAATAATGTATAGGAGAACATCATGAACAATCCACAATCCACAATCCACAATCCACAATCCACAATCCACAATCCACAATCCACAAAGCTAAAGCTCTTTTTTTGACAACAGCAATAACCTGTGCACTCTCTGCACCGCTGATGGCAATGGACCCCAATGATCCAGATCATATAAGGCATGCTGAGGCAGCGAGGGTTGCGGAGGAGAAGAAAAAATCAGAGGCCCAGTCACAACCAAAAGAAGGAAGTATTGCTGAGAATGCCAACCCTTTTGACCATTTGCCACCAGAAGTGGTTTATAAAATTTTTGAGGAAGCTTCTAAAAACGATCCTCAAACAGCAAAAGATCTCACATCAGTGAATAAATACGCGAGCTATGTGATGGATATGAGGGATAGAAACCTTACTAAGTCAGGTCGAGAAGAAGAAGAAAAAAATCAGGCAATTGCGGCAAAGATAAAGATTAGACCTGACGGTATTGCATTTTTTGAGTATTATCTTAATAATAGTGTTAATAATCGTGTTCTTAAAATCATTTGTGAAAATCAGAAAGATATTTCAGGGATAGATCTTAATTCTTTGGATAAAATAACAGATTTTTCACCGCTGTCTACATTACAAAATTTAGAGCATGTTGATCTATCGTATTGCCCAGGAATAACAGATTTTTCACCGCTGTCTACGTTAAAAAATCTCAGGCATGTTGATCTATCGTATTGCTCAGGAATAACAGATTTTTCACCGCTGTCTACATTACAAAATCTCAATTTTCTTAAGTTACAGTCTTGCAAGATAGAAGATCTTGCGCCGTTGTCTTCCTTAAAGAATCTCAAGCATATTGATCTATATGGGTGCACAAGAATAACAGATCTTTCACCATTATCTTTATTAAATAGGATTGAGTTGATTGGTCTCGCTGGTTGCACAAGAATAACAGATCTTTCACCACTACATGAATTATCTAATCTCAAACAGGTTTTTCTCAAAGGTTGTACAGGGATATCACGAGAGCAGGTTATGACGCTGTCCAAAATACTTCCAGAATGCACAATAGTTTCAGATTTTGACCGAGTTAAAGGTGGTCTAATTGGGGGCCGTATAGGAGGTGGCCTACGTTTGGGTGGAATGAGATAGTAGCGGATAAGGATTAAAAACCCCACCTTGGGGTTCGGCTTCTTTGTCACACAAAAAAACCACAGACTGTAAAGCCTGTGGTTTTTATTTTGTTTAAATATTAAGACTTAGTCGTCAGATTTTTTCTTCGCTTTGCTCATAGCTGCGCCAAGAATATCACCAAGGCTCGCTCCTGAATCAGAGGAACCAAACTCAGCCATAACTTTCTCTTCTTCCTCAATCTCAAGTGCTTTCACCGAAAGCGTTACCTTGCGTGAGTTTTTATCGATGGTCATGATTTTTGCATCAATTTTCTCACCGGCAGCAAAACGCTCTGTGCGTTGATATTCGCGATCACGGGAAAGATCAGCTTTGCGGATGAATCCTGGAAGACCATTGCTAAGCTCAACATCCAAACCACGATCAGAAACGGCAGTAATGGCTGCAGTCACAACGTCGCCCTTCTTGATGTCACTGAGTGCTGAACCGAGTGGGTCCTCTTGTAATTGCTTCATACCAAGGGAAATACGTTCTTTTTCAGGATCGATATCAAGAACTTTCACCTTAACCATGTCACCCTTTTTAAACTCAGTGATGGCACTATCAGGATCTTGGCTCCATGACACATCGGTCAAGTGGACCATACCATCAAGACCTTCGAATACCCCCACAAACAGACCAAATTCTGTGATGTTTTTAATTTCACCATCAACAATACTACCCACTGGATATTGTTGCATAAACGCTTGCCATGGGTTGTCTTGGCATTGCTTGAAACCAAGGGAAATACGGCGTTTTGTCGTATCAATATCAAGCACCATTACATCAACATCTTGACCAACGGACAAGACCTTGCTTGGGTGCATATTTTTCTTGGTCCAGCTGATTTCTGTGTGATAAATAAGCCCTTCAATAGCTGATTCAAGCTCAACAAATGCGCCGTAATCAGCGATATTGGTAACTTTACCTTTGTAACGTGCACCAATTTGGAAGCGTGACTCAACACCACTCCATGGATCTTCTTGGAGCTGTTTCATGCCAAGGGAAATACGTTGAGTTTCCTTATTAAAACGAATGACTTGAACATCAATCTCATCACCCATTTTAAGAACATCAGATGGATGATTAATACGGCGCCAGGAAATGTCTGTAACGTGGAGAAGACCATCAACACCACCCAAATCAATGAACGCGCCGTAGTCGGTAATATTCTTGACAATACCTTGGAGTACTTGACCTTCTGTCAAATTGGAGACGAGCTCTGTGCGTGCTTCGGCCCGTGTTTCCTCTAAAACGGAACGACGGGATACAACGATGTTTGAACGCGCCTTGTCCATTTTGAGAATCTTAAAGGGCTGAACAATATTCATGAGAGGGCCAATATCGCGCACAGGACGGATATCCACTTGGCTTCCTGGCAAGAAGGCAACAGCACCATTTAAATCAACCGCAAACCCACCTTTGACTTTTCCAAAAATCACACCATTCACAAGGGTTCCATCAATACACGATTGATCAAGAACATTCCATGCTGCTTCGCGTTTTGCTTTTTCCATGCTCAGCATAGCTTCGCCGTTACGGTCTTCCATACGCTCAACGTATACATCCACAACATCGCCAACACGCACTTCAGGTGTTTGACCTGGCATTGCAAATTCTTTAAGAGGTACGCGACCTTCAGATTTCAAGCCAATATCAAGGGTAACCATATCATTATAAATGCTAACAACGGTTCCTTTTACAACCATTCCTTCAAAATTCTTCTTATTCTCGAGATCCATCTCTAAAAGATCCGCGAAACTTTCCTTATGTGCTGTGGGGTTTGTCGTTTGACGATGTTCCATTGTTAAAATTCCTAAATAATCGGGTTAAGGGTTGATCTATGTTTTATATCAAGTGCTTCGGTATGCTATCTCGTCCATTACGCATATTGCGGATACGATTCTACACACGAAAAAAACGCTCGGTGACGTATTCTGACGCATTTTTGCATGCTTCGTCAATAGAAAGATGGGTTGTGTCAATCACAATGGCGTCTGTTGCTATGCTAAGAGGGGCTGTTTTCCTTGTTGAATCACGCTTGTCACGATTTACCATATGACGGGCAATAATGTCAGGGTCCTCATCTGTATCTTTAAAACGACGTTTAATACGCGCAGACTCATCGGCTGTCACATAAAATTTAATGGATGCATTTGGAAAAACAACTGTACCAATATCCCGGCCATCCACAATCATCCCCTTACAGGTAGAGGACAAAATATCACCTTGTTTATGAAGCCATGCATTAACAGCATTTCGTATAGTAGGCAGAGCAGATAGCTTGGAGGCCATGCTTGCCGTTTCTTCAAGGCGAAGGCGAGAATCATCATCTAAGTGCTCCCTATCAATAGTATAAATATACGCCACAAGCATAAGGATGTTTTTTTCGGTAATATTCTCCGGTGTTAGATAACTATCTATAGCAGTAAGCGCAGCGCGCCTATACAAAAGGCCGCTATCGATGTGGGCAAATTGAAGTGTTTGGGCTAAATATCCTGCGATGGTTCCTTTTCCAGCCCCCGATGGACCGTCTATGGCGATAATGATCATGGTGGAATGCTATAAGTGATGGACTATGAAAAAGATATACCCATTTTATGGTGGAATTGGAAAAGAAAATAAGGAGAAGAGGTGGTTGTTC
This sequence comes from Alphaproteobacteria bacterium, assembly GCA_019745755.1. Taxonomy (GTDB): domain Bacteria; phylum Pseudomonadota; class Alphaproteobacteria; order Paracaedibacterales; family JAKBAR01; genus JAKBAR01. Next base: position 2,344 of record JAIESS010000163.1, on the reverse strand, counting down.
TCACACATGCCACCATGCTCTTCTCTTCCCCTTTGCACGTTATTGCAGGCCCTTTAAACGAGTTTTCGCATCATGCATAAAATCTGAAGTTTTTCCAGAAGAACAGTATTTGGTATTATGCCATCATTGGTAAATTCTAAAAACAGTTGAACCGTCATTATGGGATCTAAGCCACCCGGTTGAAAATACCCCTCAACCTGCGTTTGAAATGCATGGGGCACAAAGTGTATATAATCTTCTTCACGTTGGTTTTTGATACGATTATACGTTTGAACAAAATTTCCATCCGCAACACCTTCTTTATGGAGGATGTCAGTATTTTTTAAGATGGTTGCGATCATGCTATTTTCATAATTTTTTACATGAAGATCAATTTTTCTTGAGTCTAGCACCAATTTTTAAAAAGCTAGATGACAGCCCAAAAAAATATACGTAACAAAAGGGGGCTTGTGTGGCTTTTTTTGTATAAAATATGCGGAATAAAAATAAAAAAGATGATTATTTGGCGGCTATTTTTACTATACTGTGCCGGCATATCATTAATGCTCTTCTTCTAATGTTAACGTGATAGATTAAATACCCAAGCATCAACCTTGGGATATTATACAAGGAGATTCATATGCAAAGAGATATTATTCAAAGGACAGCTAAGCCATCTAAATCTATGACAAAAAAGCTCAAAAAAATCGTATCATGGCAGGATTATTTAAATGACCTGGACATGCTTTATGGTCTGGCGCTGGAAAAAGAAAATATTACAGTAGCCCTTAAAATAAAGGAAATCCAGATCAAGGCCCATCAAGAAGAACGGGAAAATCTGAACCATTTTGACCTCAACACCCTGTCAGATGCCCATCTTGATCGTCTCATCGAGCTTATTGAGGGGAAGTGTCAGATTGATGAGCCTGAATCTTCTCCAGAATAAGGTGGAAAATAGTCTCTTGATCCTTTGCTGCATCAATGACATGACACCGTTTAGAATTCTGTTGGGCAAGTGTAAGAAAACCCGCTCGCACTTTTTGATGAAAATCGAGACTACGGTTATCAATATGATTATTATCTCCTCGGTTCACTAGTCGTTTTAGCGCAATACCGGGATCAAGATCAAAAATAAAGGTCAAATCAGGGGCTGTGTTTACAGCGTGATCTTGGAGAGTCTTTAAAAATGCCAGAGACATTCCGAGACCATACCCCTGATACACCATGGTTGAGTCCATAAAACGATCGCAAAGCACAGTTTTCCCAGCAGCAAGCGCTGGTTCAATCAATGTCTTCATATGCTCATGACGGCTTGCATTGAACAAGAATGCTTCCGTTGTGGGCTCCCATTGATGATGAAGAAGGAGATTGCGAATGAGTTCACACTCTGCCGTTCCACCTGGCTCCCTCGTCAAAACAACAGGTTTGTTGAGGCTTTCAAAACACTGTCTAACCTTCTGAATCTGAGTGCTTTTACCTGAGGCCTCACCGCCTTCAAATGTGATGAACATAAATTTTTGCCCTCATTTTTAAAATATTTTTTCTGCGTTAGAATAATTTTTGCTAGTTTCTATCGATAATCTCAAACATTGCCTTAACCTTTTCCTCATCCAATCCTGCTGTTGGTTTTAAGGTAATAGATTGTTTTTGACCCGTTGTGAGCTCTGTAGCATTCACGGTTAAAAGGCCGTCGACATCCAGCTGAAAACTTACGCGAATACGGGGACCGTAAGCCTTCATCATGGGAATATCGGACAGGATAAATTGACCAAGGGAGCGACAATTATCCACAGCATCAGACTCCCCTTGAAGAATATGAATGGAAAGATTGACTTGATTATCCACGGATGTTGTAAAGTCTTGAGCCATATGACAGGGCAAGGGGGTGTTGCGTGGGATAATTTTTTCAACAAGCCCTCCCATGGTTTCAATGCCAAGGCTAAGGGGCGTCACATCGAGCAAAAGTGTGTCTGATCCCACTGTAAGGGCATGGGCTTGGAGGGCAGCGCCATGGGCTACAACTTCGTCAGGGTTAATATCTGTCAACGGGGGCTTCCCAAAAAATGTGGCAACAGCTTTTTGAAGACACTGAAGACGTGTCGATCCGCCCACAAGAACAACGCCCTCAATATCCGATGTCCTAAGGGCCGCATCACGCAGTACGTTATGACACACATCCAAAGCACGATCAACAAAGGGCTGCGATAGTTGGGTCAGCTCACTCCTTGTCAGGGCATGCCCATCAATATCAATATGATCCGTATCACTCAATTTTTCTTTGAGTTTGCGTGCCTTTTGCGTATCCGAGAATTTGCAATGAGTGCATATGGCATTATCAATATCATCGCCGCCAAGAAACGTATCA
>JAIESS010000094.1 GCA_019745755.1 Alphaproteobacteria bacterium | reverse complement strand
AAAAAATCTTCGAAAAACGCTAAAAAACCGTGGAAAAGTTGCTATTACCGGCATGTCTTTTGCTATATTTGGAGGACTTATCTACTTGCTTCTTCCCAATGAATATTTCCCAAGAGAAGATTCAGGGTCTATCTTTATTGAAGGGCAATCCCCCCAATCATCAACCCTCGCGTATACGGATCGCTATGTTGAACAAATTGATAAATTCCTAAGCGGTCTTGATGATATTGAAAAACGTGTGACGCAGATTAATAACCCAACCTATGATATCAGTATCACCCTCAAACCAGGGCGCGAAAAAAGCACGGCTGAGATTTCTGAAATGATTAAGGACTTTATGTTTAGCGTTACAGGTATTGAGGGACGTATTGAAGGCGGCAGTAGCGGCGGTGGAGAAAAGGCCAATGCCGTCGAATTTGTTGTTATGGCGGGTGGTAAAACCTACCGTGAACTCAAAGAACTTGCGGATAATATGGTTCAAACCACTTATCGCTCGGGAACCGTCGACCTTATTACTTCAGAACTACGCGGTGATACTCAAGACTACATTGTGACAATCTTGCGTGACAAGGTTTCTGCCCTTGGTATTGACCCTATGACTGTGGCAGATATGATTAATATGCTGATTCGTGGTGAAAAAGCAGGGCAGTTTAAAAAAGATAACAAACTTTACGATGTCCGGGTTGAGGTGGAAGATAAAGACCGTCAAACCCCTTACGATATTACAAACCTATTTGTGAAATCTGGCGACAAACAAGGAACTCTTGTGCCTCTGTCTGAACTTGTGCTTGTTCGTGCGCGCTCTGGGCCTGTCGAAATTCATCATACAAACCGTCAACGCTCTGTGACGATACGCGCCCTTCTGAAAAAAGATGTTCTCCTTGGTGAAGGCGTTCAGCGTATCGACGAAATTGCAAAAGAGATTCTTCCAGAAGATATTCGCCATGACTTTACTGGTGATACAAAGCGCTTTTTGACAGAAGGTAAGACTATGTACTTGATCTTTGGCCTTGCTGTTGCCTTTATTTACCTTATTATGGCGGCTCAGTTCGAAAGTTGGATTGACCCCTTCATTATTATGTTCAGCGTCCCCTTATCCTTATCAGGCGCCGTCATTACACTTGCACTCATCGAAAACGGAAGCCTTAATATTTACAGTAATATTGGTCTTGTCACCCTCATTGGGTTGATTACGAAGCATGGTATTATGATGGTGGACTTTGCCAATAAAAAACGGGATGAGGGGGAGGATATTATATCTGCGATCATTAGTGCGTCTAAACTCCGCCTTCGCCCCATTTTAATGACAACCTTTGCCATGGTTTTGGGCGCAGTTCCTCTCGCTTTTGCCACAGGGGCAGGTTGTGAAAGTCGCCGTCAAATCGGCTGGGTTATTGTAGGCGGTATGATTATTGGTACAATCTTCACGCTTTTAGTCTTGCCCACTGTCTATACCTTCTTTACGAAGAAAGTGCGCAAGGGAATTACACCTGTTCCATCAGAAGCTATTTAAAAACTGTCGTAGTGCATTGCATCAAAATGATCTATTGCTATAGGATTTAGTCCCGCCACAAAGAAAAACGCTTCGTCATAGCAGCAACAGTCTCCACAGGACCGCACAGAACACAGCCGTAGTACGTGAGACCTTCTTCATGTGTTTGAAACGTTGCATCCAACTGTTCCTGATAGGTGCCGCCGGTCATAGTATGAATAAAGGCACCGAAAGGAATGGCACTCTCTCTTGCTGCACGAACGGTTTTGCAAATATCATTCCCCTTGGCACGCAGGATAATAAAAGGCATTTTAGAAATATTGGGATAGGTATGACCATCCTTATCTATATAGTCGTTCAGATGAAGTGTCTCCTTATCCAAGGACGTTGAAAACCCAAGGGTTATATGGGCCAGCGCATTAAGTGCCACACCAGACGGTAATTCTTTATTCAAAATAGCAACAAGCTTATGGGGGAATTCCATACAATATTCTTTCTTTAATTATTGGAAAATAGAATCTAGAGTGCACCACTCTATCCAAAATATAATCAATCGATACATAAATGCAAAATACTATTTCTTCCATACAGATTAAAGCTCATGCATGTTCATATGTTAGCAGTTTTTTGAATTGCGGCGTTAATGACCTACATAGGATTGATTCATTTAACGACTGAATGAACTCTTACACAAAAAATCTTGCGCTTCCTAGCGTTTACCTCTAGTAATAGAAAATGTAAATTTTCCTGATTTATAGCTATGCTCTCATCTACTCCCCCTACTTTTTTTGAAAAAATAAGCCATAAAATCCGTATCGTTGAGAATGCTCGCAATAATGTGAGCCTTTGGGGGGTTGCGTGGATGAGTTTTTTTTGGAGCACATCCACACTTATGGCCATGTCTATTTTACCTATTTTCATCACAGAAGTCATGGGAGCTAGCAAAACAAAACTTGGCATTATGGAAGGTATTGCTGTGTCCCTTTCATTTTTTGCTAAGGTGTTTTCAGGGGTTCTTAGCGACTATTTCAAAAATCGTAAACCCCTCATTTTGATCGGGACATTTTTCAGCATTATGATTAAGCCCATGCTTGCGATTGCGGGCACTATCAACATGATTTTTGCTGTACGGTTTATTGATCGGCTCAGCAAAGGCATTCGCTCCGCCCCCACAGACGCTTTGATTGCAGACTTGTCCCCCAAAGAACGCAGGGGCGCCAGCTTTGGTATGCGTCAATCCCTTTATACTTTTGGAGGCATGTTTGGAGCCCTCCTTGCGTCCATTCTGATGAGTGCCACACACCATGATTATCGCTTGATCTTCATGCTATCGACTATCCCTGTTGCACTCGCATTCTTTATTTTAATGTTTGTCGTTAAGCAACCTCCCATTTTAGAACAAGGCAAAAAAATTGATTGGAAGTTTAGCGATATCAAATTTCTTCCGCCGCGTTATTGGGCTCTTTTGTGCGTTGTTTTTATTCTCTTTCTTGCACGCTTTAGCGAAAGCTTTGTTACCTTGCGCGCAAAAGAAGCAGGATGGCCCCTTGCAGCTCTTCCTCTTATTCATGTGTTAATGGATATTGTGCATGCCAGCATGGCTTTTCCCATGGGAAAACTCTCTGATAAGTTTAACCGCTATAAAATGTTGCTGATCGGCCTCATTCTTACCGTATGCGCTCATTTTTCAATGATCGCTGATGTTCATCCCGCTATGATTTTTTTGGGTGTGATATTTGTCGGCCTTTACCTCGGCATTATGCAAGGTCTTTTGTCCACCCTTGTTTCAGAAGCCATTCCCGCCCATTTACGCGGCACAGGTTTTGCCATGTATTATTTTGTGCTGGGTATATCCCTTCTGATTGGAAACTTTGTGGCAGGAAAGCTTTCCGATATATTTGGCCTTGTTGGAGCTTTTTGGGGGGGTGCAGGGTTTACAGCCCTTGCTATTATCACACTCCTTTTGATGATGGGTATTTTTAAGGGCAAAACGACCTCAGTTTCCGTGGGACATTAAAATCTTTTTCTTTAAAAATAGGTATTGAGCATAAATGTATGACCACGGTATTTTAAGCATTTTTTAATCATTGAGAACTTACAATACAGCTAAGTTTTATGATTAGTGTGGACAACACCCCGTATTTAGAAAAACTGTATGCATTTTATTACTTCTTTTTGTAAGTACTTATGGCACAGAATTTTTCAAAGAGCTTGAGAAACGCGTTCAGATTTTTGGTCCTGTATCAAAAAAATTATCTATCGACCACAAGACTTATGTTTGTCCGTATTCAGGGAGCCTCGTTGTATCCTGGAATACATGGGCTAAGGGAACACGTAATGATTTTGGGCTAATAGAGAAGAATGAAAAATACCATCGTAATCGGAGACTTTAACATGGATCTAAGGCACATTGATCCAACGCTTCATGCGCACACTATTATCGATGGATCCCGCGTATGGAAAGATGAGGAGTCTAAGAAAAATATAACGGATGGTTATGTCATTCTTTATCCAAAATATGAACAAGCTCACCCTCATGTATTTTTATCCCTCAAATACGTTGGTTTTTTATCCATATATCCTTTGCTGCCATTTGAATGTCGGTTTTTTATGCATAAGCGTTTGTCTGCGAATAGCTTCCATAACATCGCCTATCTTGCGATTGACCAAAACTTTCCAGTCAAAGGGTTCAAAAAACCTCTTAGCTCTATATTTCAAGATCTTCAGTATGTAGTGAGATAACCCGTTTTATTTCAGGGCCCTTACTGTTTCGCTTTTTTGGCATTAAATAATAGTTGTATTCCATTTATTGCTGAAAATCTGTTTTTCTCGCCCCCGTCGATTTTTCAGTCCTCTAACGCCGGCTGGCGGTAACTCACCCGCCCCATTCAGATTTAAGCAAACTGTAGTGGAGGAGATCTACATACTTACTTTTGAGTGTACGACCGTGCCGTTCCCGTCCCTCGTAAGTAAAGCCAAGCTTTTCAAGTGTTCTGACGGAATCTTTGTTATCTTCCTCAATGCATCCAAAAATACGGTAAATGGGCGTTTCATTGAAAGCATACCGAATAAGGGCTTTTGACGCCTCATTCATATAACCTTTGCCGCGATAATGAGTGTTCAAAATAATACCAATTTCACGGGCATGATTACGTATAGGGGACGGGATTGTACGGAGCTCAATAGCCCCAATGACTTTACCTTCAAGGTCAATAGCATAAGGACCAAGGTCTCCTTTGAGATAGGAGGGAAGGACAATCTCAAAAAGAAAATAATAGCTGTCCTCTAATGACGTGTGGGCGGAAAACGTCGTGTAAAGAGCCGTTAACTCATCCTTGGCATAATCAAACACATCTTTTGCATCCTCAAAAACAAAGGGACGAAGCGTTAATCGCTCCGTCTTGAGAATCGGTAATATTTGCCCAGCGTGGGCGAGTTTAGCAGCAAGTGTTGTATGCATCAGTCACAAACTTTATGAGCTCATCTTTGGAAAGAAGGAATCGTTCACCGGTGCTACGATTCTTTACTTCAAACCGCCCATCACTAATGGCCTTTGACCCAACAATCACCTGAAGAGGTAAACCAATGAGGTCCATATCTGCAAATTTCGTGCCGGCACGTTCATCACGGTCATCATAGAGCACATCCAGACCCATGGTGTTAAAGACCTCATAGAGCTCCATGGCGAGGCTGTCCACAGCAGCATCCCCTTGCTTTAGATTAAGAAGACCAAGATCAAAAGGTGTAACAGATGTTGGCCATTTAATACCTGCATCATCATGATGCGCTTCAATAATAGCCGCAACAAGACGCCCCACACCAATGCCGTAAGATCCCATTTCAACCATCACCATTTTGCCATCAGGGCCCATAACCTGCGCCCCAAGGGGTTCTGAATACTTCGTCCCAAATTGGAAAATATGACCGATTTCAATACCGCGAGACGATTTCAGTTGATCCCCTTGGATGGGGCAGGTCTCAAAATTGTGCATTTCATCGGCTGCGGAATAGAGCTTAGACATGTTAGCAAATGTGCGGTCTTCGTCTTTCATCGTTTCAAAAGCGGCGTCATAATAAATAGTGCTCTCTCCCGTGGGTGCCATGACCTGAAATTCATGGCTAAGATCACCGCCGATGGGCCCGGTGTCTGCCTTGACAGGAATTGCAGTAAGCCCCATAGCCTTGAACGTGCGTAAATACGCTTCATACATGGATTCGTATGTCTTTTTGGAGGACTCAAAATCAAGATCAAAAGAATACGCATCCTTCATCAAAAACTCGCGCCCGCGCATCACACCAAAACGGGGACGAATCTCATCACGAAATTTCCAATGAATTTGGTACAAAACTTGAGGGAGTTGTTTATAGCTTTTGATATGACTTTGGAAAATATCCGTCACAACTTCCTCTGCTGTGGGACTATAGAGAAGATCACGATCATGGCGATCCTTAATGCGCAGCATCTCCTTACCATATCCCTCGTAGCGACCGCTTTTCCGCCATAGATCCGCCGATTGCAGTGTTGGCAAAATAACCTTTTGAGCGCCAATTTTATCCTGCTCCCGTGTGATAATATTTTCAATTTTCTTGAGCACACGAAAGCCTAAGGGAAGCCACGCATAAATACCGGAGCTTGTTTGATGAATCATTCCCGCACGGAGCATGAGGCGGTGGGAAATAACTTGGGCTTCGGAGGGAACTTCTTTAAGGGTTGGAAGAAAAAACTGTGATAATTTCATGGCTAAGCAAATGCATCTGAAAAAGTTATTGTCTCTTATTAATAGAGAATATGAGAAAAAAAGTACAGTGGAGTGGGCAGGATAATCGGCACCCCCTCATTAAAAATATGTATTTTTTTCTGAATGTTAAGGGATTATTAAGGTGTCACAGCATACTCTTAATCATAGAAATGATTTTTACAGTAAACCCATACTTTTTTAAGATAAATTATGAATAGTTTATATGAATGAATGGAAGAAATAGGATGATCATTGAAAGAATACATAACAGACCATCTAGGGGTGTATATTACAAAAATAGATAACCAAATCAAAGACTATGAAAGTGATATGAATGATCTTCCTGATGAAATTAGTGAAGAATACAAAAAATATATTGAAATTATGAACAAATGGAAAAAAGAAGCGGAAGAACTAAAAAAAACATACAGACCACAAAATAGAGACATCTAACTGATGAGTAATTTTTGGCGAGGTTTAACCAAAATAGTATGGGCAATGTTTTGTTAACATGGCGTGTTACAGAAATACGCACGGTCATTTCAAGCATTCCCAAAGACCGTGTATTGAGAATTGTTTTACGGCAAAAACCTGCAAACCAATGACGCTGCCTGCCTTTATTTTGCTCAATAGAAAAAGTTTTATCTTTTTCCTGAAAAAGGCGATTACTTGGAATAATTTTACCAAAAACTGACCAATAGTCGCTGCCATAAAATAAAGTTTTCCATTGCATCCCAAATCTTTCTCAATATTTGTATTCATTAAAACAGGTTTTTAAACAGAAGTGCACCATCATTATCATTGAAGGCTAGAGGGGGGTATAAAGGAGATAAAGAAGAGCCACATGATGATCATGGCATCTGAGTGCGCGGTGTTTCCCTATGGCCATGAGGCTATTTTGATGAGGGGGGCTTTGGTGGGATAAGGCATCAGACATCTCTAGCGCGAGAGGCTTATTCAAAAAACACCCCTTTTTTTGTTTATAGCATTAGGATACACAATATGGTGCTATAATACCCCATTAAGAAAACAAGGATAGCTCTTGACTTTATCATGATTATGACCTATAAATCTCTTATCTAACAAAGGTAGCTATTGAAAAATGAAAACAACACGCTCTATTAAGCCAACAGAAGTTCAGCACGCCTGGACACTGATTGACGCTGAGAACCTTGTTCTTGGCCGTCTTGCCACCATCGTTGCTAACCGTCTTCGAGGAAAGCACAAAGCTTATTACACGCCTCACGTTGATTGCGGTGATTACATCGTCATTGTGAATGCAGAGAAAATTGCCCTCACAGGAAACAAGCTTGAGGATAAAGAATTTTTCTGGCACACGGGTTATGCCGGCGGTATTAAAAGCCGCAAGATCGGGCAAATCCTTGGTGGGAAACACCCAGAGCGTGTTATTATGAAGGCTGTGGAGCGTATGATCCCACGGGGTCCTCTCGGTCGCGATGTAATGCGTAAGCTTAAAATTTATGCTGGCACAAATCATCCCCATGACGCTCAAAATCCTGTGAAGCTTGATGTGGCGTCTTTGAATTCTAAGAACGTAAGGAGTCTCTAATCGTGGTAGAGAATACAAAAGTTGGTCTCGAAGACCTCAAGGCAGCCGTGAAAAGCCAAGCCACATCTGCTAAATCCACAAGTGCAACAGCTGCTCCGGCAGAATCTGCGGGCCCTGTGCTTCCTAAGATTGATGCCCAAGGTCGTTCCTATGCAACAGGTAAGCGTAAAAATGCCATTGCCCGTGTATGGATTAAGCCTGGCACAGGTAAGGTTATTGTGAACGGCCGTGAAGGTCCTGTTTATTTTGCGCGCCCCGTGTTGCAGATGATGATTCGTCAACCGTTTGAAGCTTCTAACCGTGCGGGTCAATTCGATGTATGGTGTACCGTTGTTGGCGGTGGTCTTTCTGGCCAAGCCGGTGCCTTAAAGCATGGTATCAGCCGAGCCCTCATCGCTTTTGAGCCGGATCTTCGTTCCGTTCTAAAGCAAGGTGGCTTCCTCACACGTGACAGCCGTGTTGTTGAACGTAAGAAATACGGTCAAGCCAAAGCACGTCGTCGTTATCAATTCTCCAAGCGTTAGGTTACGCTTTTACATCCCCCAATCGATGCAGTTTCCTTTTTTGGGAGATTCTTTGGTTGGGGTTTTTTTATGTCTATATCGTTTTTAGGAGTGATTCATGTCCAAGATTCAACCCCTTCAACCCGTACGCGGCACCCATGATTGGATTGGCCTTGACTATGATCGCTATTACACACTCATTGCGCGCACCGAAACGATTATGCGCCGCTATCAGTGCAAGGGCGTAACGA
>JAIESS010000116.1 GCA_019745755.1 Alphaproteobacteria bacterium | reverse complement strand
GCTCAAAATATGATAAAGTTTAAGAGGCGGGTCGGTGTGGAGAGTGACCCAATTATCATCGCTTTGATTGAGAATTTCACTGAGGCGTTTGCCAATGATTTCTTCCTTGAGCTTCCCAAACCAATTAGCAAGCGTTGCATTAAGTCCTACAAGGTGACCACTTCGACTTGTGTAATAGAGACCAAAAGGGGCGCTATCGATAAATTTCTCAAGGGCATTATAGCTTTGTTGTAATTGGTTAAAATTACCCACAGGTTGACTCACGTCAACGAGGACAACACTAAGAAATTTTGGTTGAGGGATAACGCGGACAAACCACCATTTTTCAAATTGCCCAAGGCCGTTGCCACCACCGCTTACGAGAACATCGCAATATTGCTGAGTTTCCAGCGCTTCTTGGAGTTTGGCGGATGCTTCGCTGGGCTGTATTTTTTGAAAAAGTTTGCGCGCAAAATCCGACAGATTAAGATAGGCCGGCCCCTTTGTGCTCAGGAGAACCTGGCCTTTTGGATCAAAAAGATTGACCTCACACAAACTTCCCATCTGATGAAAAGCATGGGGGTAGTACATGCTTTTTTTATCTTGGCCCTTTCTCACCACAAGAACAGCGAGAACAAGTACAAGAAAGCATAAAACGCCAAGAGCCACAAACTGAAGGGGGGTTGAAACAGAAATGGAAAGAAGGGCAAAAGCGCAGACAAACAGCAAAATACCAATGAGACCTACAAGTTTTGCGATAACTCCCATGGACTTTTTTGCACACGTTAAACAGATTGTTATTCTTTAAGATGCCCTAATTTCCTTGTAGATGCTAGAAAAAATGCACACACTCAATTTTATTGATTGTTTACAAGTTGTTAACAATTTTTGTTTATATATTTACTTAGTATTATTTAAATAGGTATTTTAAAAATGAGAATTTTTGTATTTTTTACTATGATTATTTTTTCAACCCATTTGATGGCTGCAAACTGTCTTCGGGAAAAGTTATCTATTGTTGGAGGAGGTGTGGCGGGATCCTATGCGAGTCATCTTCTAAAGCATCAACGCCCCCTTTTAATTACAAAGGAAAAAGCACCGTGTGGAAAATGTCTTTCGGCAGTGGTGGACGATCGTGCCTTTGATCATGGCGCCATACAGGTGCCTGCCTATTACCACCGTGTGCGCTCTATGGTGGATAAACTCGGCCTAACACTTATTCCAAACCCCAACCCCTATGCGCGCGATGGATCGACGCTTATTGAGACTATCAATAATACATATGGCGCGCCTAAATTTGCAAAAGATTACGCGAAATATGCTTATCATGCGTGGTATTATGGCAACTTAACAGCAAAGCCTTGGGAGGTGGAGAAATATCCCGAAGTACAAGTATCTGTTGAAGACTATCTCCATCAACATGCCATGGAAGCAATGACCCCTGTTTTTGATGTTGTTCTCAAAGCATATGGTTATGGGGAGCTTAATACCATCCCCATGTTTCATGCTTTTTCCATCGTTCCAGGGAGTCAGATTGGATATAGTATTTTTCATGCGCTTCCCTTAATCAGCACCACTGTTCCTACGTCTATCAACCTTATAAAAGAGGGGTACCAAGGACTTGTTCAGGGGATGGCTGAAAACGCTAATGTAAAAACATTAACAAATAAGCGCGTTCAGCAAATTGATTTACGAGCGCGCGATACAATAGGGCATGCCATCATTACGTTCGAGGGGGGCGATATACTTTTGTCAGAGAAGGTAATTTTGTGTGCTCCGCCATCAAATGTTGAGATTCTTTATAATTCTCCGAAAAAACAAAAGCTTATGGATGAGCTACGCCAAAGCCTTGTCACAAGCCCGTATGGCACTATCATTTTTGAAACACAATTACCTTTGCCCAACGATCTGATTGTGGAAAAAACGTCAACAAAGTCCTTTGATCCCATCATGATTGGACGTAAATTCCCCGATAAAAATATTTATATTGGTTATGCGTATGGTCAGAAAAAGGATGAAATGGCCATGCGTACAGCGCTTAAAGATTATACTCATAAACATTTTAATGACAACAATATAACCATTCACTCCTTTAAAGCTTTTGATGATTATTATCCTCACCCTACATTTAAAGCTATTGCAGACGGATATTATTCAAAAATGGAAAGCCTTCAAGGTGACTCTGGACTCTATTTTGCGGGAAGCCATCTCAGTTTTGAGATTGTCGAACGGACCATGGAAAACGTTGAAGAGCTTGTAAAAAGACACTTTCAATAAACAAAGCATTTATGGGTTTTTGGGGAAACATCTTTTCTAACGTTCTCTGCCCCTCCACAAATATGGCTCTCCCAGATTATAGAGGGCGAGCCACATTCTTTAAATTATAATATAAGTTTATATAAATTTATTAATATTTTAATTCAAAATAATAAAAACAAAAGTATTGAAATGTAGGTTTAGGATCTCTATATGTGAGAAAATAATAATAAAAAATTAAATATTTTATGCGTATTCTATCCTCACTTTTTCTACTCTCTCTTTTCCACCCAATAACAGTCCAATCAAGCGAAACAGAGCTCTTGTCTTTTCCTTGTGATTATGGATTTTCAACACCTGTAAAACCCACCAAACTCCCCAATAGCTCTAAGCGAGGTTTTGATGATTACAAAAAAAATCTTTCTCCACTGACTTTTATTGGTGAAGGGACACCGAAAAAGCAACGGTGTGCAGATGATCGAAAGAAACTAAAAGCCTCTATGAATGATGAAAATGAAGATGATGATTGGGCTGATGTAGATGTAGATGTAGTGTTTACTGATGTATTGACTACAAAAGAATCTTCCATAGTTCTTGGCACTATTACCCCCACCCGTAATAGAATTCTTAAGGAAAATGGTGTCCATACGCCAGAAAGAGAGAAGATGAACGACCTTAATATACGTCTTTTTAAGAAAAAAACAGGGGGTACACCTCAAACACCACGGACATTCGCAATGAATACGTACTACCCAAAACGTATTAAAAATCCAGACATGGTTTCCAAAAAATTCATAGCGCAAGGAGCAGTCCTTTCTACACTCGACAACCCTAATCGACATACAATAAAAAATCTTAATGATGCATTAGGTGGCGTGATTCAAGAGCCTCCTTCCATGGCTTTTTCTGAGCCACAAACATATTTAACCGACGCACAACTCAAGCAACAACGTATAGAACGACGGGCTCACCTCTCAAAACTCAACAAACCTATCAATGATCAAGAAACATGCTTTGATCGAGAAAAACGAGTTCTTGGGCCTTTTTGTGAATGGATGAAAGCTCAAGAAGTAGCCGTGAAACATGGCGCTCCAAAAATCGATCAAGTCGCCATTAATCTTGCTCTTTATGATTTTATGAAACACGCTATAAAGCGTGGAGAATATACTTATTTTGTAAAACCTGAAGACGGATATTTGTGCATTGCACCAACCAATATCAGTGCTGGATGGACCAATTCAAAAGGGGATACAAATAATTATGCAACAGGAAAGGGTCAAAATCCCTTTGGCCTAAATGGGGATACCTATGAATGGCACCATGCTACACGCTGTGATGCAGCAACGGAACACGCGTCCAACTCTACATGGTCTAAAATGTATAAAAACATACAAGATAATATTTTAACTATGACGCTTAAAAAGCTCTTTAAAAATTCATGTGTCATGATCCTCATGACAAAAGAGGGGCATGACATGCCAAAACTTCACCCTCAAGAAAGTTTTTGCAGCCTTTCTTTCCTCAAGGAGGACAGATATTTTGCCCCCCCCCGAAAAGAAATGAACCTAGAGTTACATAAAAGAAAAATCCTAATCTCTTCCTAGAACCCATTGATTTAACCACGTCACCAAGGAATAAGGTCCACCGCCTTTTTCTTGGTCCACTTTCTTGGCCACATTTGTTCCGTTAAATTCAGGCTCATAAAGCACAACCTCTTCATCCTTTGTAATGCACCAATAGCTACCATTCATGTCAGAGAAGGTAATGACATGGTAAGGTACTCCACGTTCAAAGGCTTCATTCATAAGCTCCAATAAATAATTATTACTGTTTAGATTTGGGGAAGGCACATCAAACCCCGCATATGTTGATTTTTCGGATGGGAGCCTATATTTATAAAGAACCATCAGCATTTTGCGTGCCTGATCAGGACAAGAAAAACCGCATTTCTCCTGTATAAAATCATAATCACTGGCTACCACCTCTGGAAGACCTTCTGGGAATTTGCTGTTTTGAATGCGTTTACAATCGCTACGAACACGATCAAGACATGCATCGAATGGTGTTTTATCCATGGCCATGGAGATCCCCTGCATTAAGAAATAGAGTAAGAAAAGAATAAGACATTTTTTGCGTACGCGCATATTTAAAAACTTTCACAAAATTTTAAACAAAAGAACATAATATTATAAAAAAATCAATACATTTTGTTATTCTATTTTTATTAAACTTTTATTTAATGACGAAAATCCCTACACAACGCTCTCTAAGTAGCGTATAAACAAGAAAAAATCGTAGATTGTATTAATAAAAAATATGAAAAAAATCGCCCTTCTAATTCTCCTTGCAGCTACATTTATCAATACAGCCCAAGCTGAATTTAAGCCATCCATTGCACGCTACGGCGTATCAAAATATAACCTTGAGAAGGGCGATTTTTTTAAATTCCGGAATCTTGATGCCCCTAAAGGCGGAAAAATCAGCATTGGAACTGTGGGCACTTTTGATACAGTCAATATGTTTATTGTCAAGGGGGTGAGTGCTGAGGGTGTGCCTTATACTTTTGCCCCGCTCATGCGGCGGTCTTTGGATGAGCCTTTTACACTGTATGCCAATATTGCAGAAAGTGTGGACTTTGCTGACGATGCCTCAAAAATTACATTCAAAATTGACAAGCGCGCACGTTTTCATGATGGAAACCCCATTACGGCCGAGGATATCGAATTCACTATCAACCTCCTTATTGAAAAAGGATGGCCGCGGTATAAACAATTTTACGGAAAAATTAACAAGATCACGATTATAGATCCTCATACAATTACATTTGAGTTCAAACCTGATGCCAATGGTGTTTTTGATCCTGATCTTCCGATGATGGTTGCGCTTATGACACCGTTACAAAAAAAATCATTGCAAGGAAAAGACTTTCTTGAAACAGGCATGACACCCCTTGTGGGCTCAGGTCCGTACAAAATTAAATCTGCCGTGCCGGGACGCAGTATCGTTTATGAGCGTGTGAAGGATTATTGGGGGAAAGATCTCCCTGTGAATAAAGGAAGTGCCAATTTTGATGAGATTGAGATTATCTATACCAAAAATGCGACGACCCATTTTCAAGAGTTCTTAACGGGGCACCTGGATATTTACTTTGAGCAAGATCCAAACCAATGGAACACACGCTATGATGTTCCCCAGGTAAAAGATGGCCGCATTACAAAATTGGCCCATACCCATAAACGTCCCGTCACTATCCGCACTATTATTTTTAATATGCGTAAACCCATTTTTAGTGATCTTCGCGTGCGTCAAGCTCTCTCCCTCGCTTTTGATTTTGATACATTGAACAAGATGGTGTTTTTCGGCAGTTTTAAACGTGTGGATAGCCTCTTTGCCAATACGCCCCTGAGGCATACAGGAGCAGCGACAGAGTTAGAGCGTAAAATTCTTGACCCTCTTATGCCTATGGTAAAAGAGCAAATAGAAAAGGGGGAGCTTCCCACAGACGTTCTTGATAAACCTTTTTGTAATCCCATGACGGGTGGGGATGGCGATCAACGTGACAATCTTGCAGCGGCGGATAAGCTCCTTGTTGAGGCCGGATGGACCATTCAAAATGGTAAACGCGTCAATGCAAAAGGCGACCCCTTTATGCTTGAATTCCTCGTCAAGGATCCACGCTTGGAGAAAATTGCCCTTAGTTTTCAACGCAGCCTGAAGAGTCTTGGTATTGAGCTAAAAGTGCGATCCGTAGATACAGTGCAGTACGAATCCCGCACATCTAACCGTGATTTTGACATGATTGTCCATGCCTGGACAAACAGTCTCTCACCGGGTGTTGAACAGGGGTATTATTTTAGTCGCCACACAGCGGATATTGACGGGAGCAGCAATTATATTGGCGTCAAAGACGCGCTTATTGAAAATCTTGCCACAGCTCTTGCAAAAGCAAAAACTTACGACGAGCTTCAAGGTTATGTACATAACTTGGATCGTTTTGTGATGCATAAAAATTATATGATTCCACTGACCTATGATAATACATCCTATGTTGCTTATTACGGCAACCGCATTGGTTTCCCAACCCCGGATCCCTTGGTAGGTGTGAATATTATTGATAATGGCTGGGCCATTCCTCAGGACGGCCAGCATGATAGTAACTCACAAAACAGTCCCTCCTTCTTTGCTTGGATCAAAGATGCATTGAAGAGATGGTTTTCATGATAATTGATCGATCGATGCCCTTAACATAAATTCACGGCGGATATGCTCGTGTTCTTGAAAGGTACCGAGGAAGCTTGATGTGCTCATTGTGGCGGATTGTTTGCTCACGCCGCGCATCATCATACACATATGTTTGGCTTGGATTGTGACGGCTATATCGGGCGTACCAAGGGTTGATTGAAGAGCCTCGGCAATATTTAGTGTCAGTGTTTCTTGAATCTGAAGACGCATGGCAAACATATCCACAATACGGGCGAGTTTAGACACACCAATAACTTTACCTTTAGGGAAATAGGCGATGTTGCATGCTCCAAAAAAAGGTAAAAGATGATGCTCACACAAAGAGTAAAATTCAATATCCCTCAACATCACCATATCTGTGTTGGGGCTATCAAAAATTGCATCATTTAAGATAGCGTCAAGGTTTTCATGATACCCCTTGGTGAGGTATGTAAGGGATTCAGCAACACGTTTTGGCGTATTTATAAGGCCTTCGCGTGCTGGATCCTCCCTTAATGCTATAAGAATATTCGTAATAGACGATTCTAAGTCTGTCATTTTCTTCTTTTCATTCGAAACATCAGAAGAATCTTTGTTAAGATCCCTCTCATTATCTAGATGCAGTATAAAATACAGAGTTTAAAAATCAGTTAATCCTCCACTTCTTCAATAATTACAGAGCCACGTTCTTTGAGGTAAATCACATGGATCGCAACAGACTGAATAAAGCTACGGTTTTTACGCACAAAATAGTGTGTTCGGTTGGATGATTCGCACATTCGAAAAAATCTCAAGGCCTTTCCATTATTCTAAACCTAGTCCATAACATCCAATGGCTTTAACTTTGCTAGCGCATCAAGATCAACTGCAATATAGTGCGTAGAGCCGGTTCGATTCATAGCATCAAACATCCAGTCATAGTCGGGATTGCCTCTTTGGATGGTTAGCCATGGAGTCGTTGGGTTATGTTTGTCATAAATGGTAAACGCATTATGAGTATCTCTACCTTCGATGCCATCCACAGAGATCAATGGAGGATATGCTTCAAACCATTGAAGGAGACTTTCCATGCCTTCCAAGCCGCGAACATTTTCTTTTGCTTCGTCAAAAGAATAGGGATCCTTCCATTTTTTATATTTCTCATTAATTTTTATCTCTGTTGCCTTCAAAATACCCTCTGGCCCTTCTAAACCGGGTAGAGCATTTTTTTTCCACATACTATCCGCATCTAGGGCAGAAATTTTTGCATTACGTTCAGCCTCACTTATTAGTTTTCTTGTAAAACGCCTTTGTATGACTTTTTTATCTTCCTCATTAGAGTCTAAATCATTCTTAAAGTTTTCAATCATTTGCGGAAGTGACTCTGTCGCTTCATCTTTCATATGCTCATAGAGATCTGGATGCGTTGCTAAAAAATCGTCTATTGTCTTTGTTGATCGTTCCATTAAAAGCTGCTGCATTTCCCGTGTGCCTGCAAAAACAGATCCCTTGGGCATAGCTTCAGCAAGAATTTTTTCCATGGCAAGCACAGGGGCATTCACCATGAGTTGTCGTTCTGGGTTACGGATCAGCATAACCTTTGCAGCAAAGGAATGTAAATCCATGGAAAGGCCGCGTACTTTATTGGATAGCCCCTCAAGGGAGATTGATACCCCCCTGTGGCTGGTAATGAGACCATTTTGTGATGAGGTTACCGTCACAAAGATACTTATATCTTTTGCAAAGGAATTTGTGGGTGGAAAAAGCTGCTCTGCTTTATACCAATCCCAGGAACTTCCCGTGCTTTCAGCAATCGGTCTGGGGTTAGGGTTACTTGTGATATAGGCTACCCACACTTCATTTTTGTGCATATCTGTTGTATTTAGGACCGTTCTAAATGTTGCAGACCCATCAGTTGTAAATTTCTTTGATCCTTTAGGGGCAAAGTCCACAGAGCGTGGATTTGTTTGAACATCTATATAGTCTTTCCATTTATCTAAGGTGCTTTTATCAGCTATATGCTCCATGACAAGCCACAGAGGTTGGTCCTTGATCTTTCCCACATAAAAATTGTCATTCACCTTTTTTATGTTATGGGCATAAGCGCCACTTGATG
>JAIESS010000072.1 GCA_019745755.1 Alphaproteobacteria bacterium | reverse complement strand
ATTGGTAAAACAGTGTACAAAGAGTTTATTACCCTCCCGGTTATTTTCTCCGGGCTTATTGCCGCTATTATCTGGACAATTATTAGTTGTGGTGCGGGTTATTTGCTTGGTGATATTGTTGAAAAAATTATTTTGAATATGGATACCATTCAAAAATATTTTGCCTTTATCCTTCTTGGTGTTATTTGTGCGATTGCGGGTATGTATTACGCTGTTAAAAAATTCAAGGGAAGGACAAAAACATGATAGTCTACTTAGCGGCGGATCATGGCGGATGTGAACTCAAAAATCACGTTAAAACATATCTCGAAAGCAACAATATTAATACCATCGATCTTGGTACAAACGGCTCTGAATCTGTTGATTATCCTGACTATGCAGATAGTCTTGCAGCCGCTATGAAAGATAAAGAAACATCCCTGGGTATTCTTGTTTGTGGCTCGGGTATTGGGATCAGCATAGCTGCCAATAGACATAGGCATATCAGGGCAGCCCTTGTGAGTGAGCCTGTCTCATCCAGATTATCAAGACAACATAACAATGCCAATGTTCTTTGTCTTAGTGGTCGTCTCATTGGTGTAACGATGGCAGAGGCATGTGTGGATGCATTTCTTGACGCGCAATTTGAAGGCGGTCGTCACGCAGCAAGAGTTGCAAAATTCTCATGAATGTTCTATCAAAATTAGCCTTTCTTAAAAGTCTCCCGGTACAGCTTATTGCCTGTATTCTCGTGGCATTTTACCTGGGTAAGGTTCTTGATCTCTTTTATGTGCGGCTCTTTTTTACACTGAGCAGTGTTTTTGTGGAGATACTTCTTTTTATTCTCCCCATCATGGTGTTTAGTTTTATTTTTAGAGCCCTTGTGGGCATTGAGCGTAAATCAACATGGCTCGTTGGCCTTATCCTCATCAGCGTCACTATTTCAAATATTCTTGCTGTATTGACCGCCTACGGTTATTCAAAGGGGCTCATGGCAGCCCTTGGCATTACGCACTGCGCGGGTTTTGCGGATAAGTTTATATCAAATGTCGATCCTCTTTTTCCCTTTGAGTTACCGCGCTTTATTGGTACAGACAGGGCCATGTTAGCGGGTATCGCGTGCGGCTTCATCGTGAGCTTTTTACCAGATCGTATTGCTTTTAGAACATTCGCAACAAACAAAGCGATTATTCTTAGTGATATGATCACGGCCTTTCTTCAACGGGCATTTATTCCCCTCTTGCCTATTTATATTTTTGGGTTCTGCCTTAAACTTAGCTATGACGATGCACTTGTTCATCTTTTTACGCATTACAGCCATGTATTTTTTGCAAGTCTCACTCTTGTTCTTATGTATATATCCCTTATCTACTTTTTTGGAGCTGGCCTTAGCATCACACGGGCCCTTGCCCACATGCGCACCATGCTCCCCGCTGCTCTCACGGGGTTTAGCACCATGTCTAGTGCTGCCACCATGCCCGTGACTTTGGAGTGTACTGAGAAAAACACAAAGGATCGTAACTTTACGGACCTAATCATTCCTTCAACAGCTAATATCCATATGTTGGGCGATGATCTCACCATTACGGTCACTGCTGTCGCCCTTCTCACGATTTGTGGTCACGGTGTGCCTGATTTTATGACCTTCCTTGCTTATGCTGGCGCTTTTTCCATCGCAAAGCTTTCTTGTGTGGGTATTCCCGGCGCAAGCGTCCTGGTTGTCCTTCCTGTATTGCAGCAGTTTCTTGGTTTTACACCGGAGATGATTGGGATGTTGACAACGATCTACATTCTCCAAGATTCTTTTGGCACCGCCGCTAATGTCATGGGCAACGGCGGCTTTGCACTGGTGATTCAGCGGGTGTTTAGGAGATTGCAAAAATAAGTGTAATTTATCTTCATAAACCAAAATCACACTCTTTCCATACCTCTAAACAATCACCAACTGATCGCCCTGCACATCAACGTGAATCGTTTGACCAAAGATGACCTTTCCCGAAAGAAGTGCCAGGGCCAACTTGTCTTGAAGTGTACGTTGAATCAAGCGTTTGAGGGGACGAGCGCCGTAGTGTGGATCAAACCCTGCTTCGCCTAAATAATCCAATGCAGCATCCGTAATAGTCATTATGACATTGTGTTCAGTGAGTAGGCGCTCTTTGAGATCACGCAGCTGAATATCTACAATGGTGCGCAGGTCCTTACGACTAAGGCGCGTGAAGAGCAAAATTTCATCCAAACGGTTGAGAAACTCCGGCCTGAAATGCCCATTCACCTCTGCCATAACAAGGTCACGCACCTTTGGCGTCATGGTATCCCCCTGCACAAGATGCTCTGAGCCGAGGTTCGAGGTCAGGATAATAATCGTATTCTTAAAGTCCACAACGTGTCCTTGACTATCCGTTAGACGGCCAGCGTCAAGCACTTGGAGGAGAATATTAAAAATATCGGGATGGGCTTTTTCCACCTCGTCAAAAAGAATCACCTGGTAAGGGCGTCTTCGCACACTCTCACTCAAAACGCCACCCTCATCATAACCAACATAACCAGGAGGAGCGCCCAGCAAACGCGATACGGAATGCTTTTCCATATATTCAGACATATCAAGACGAAGGATATGAGACACATCATCGAAAAGAAACTCTGCAAGAGCGCGTGCAAGCTCCGTCTTTCCCACACCCGTTGGACCAAGAAAAAGGAATGAGCCAAGGGGGCGATTGGGATCTTGGAGGCCCGCACGGGACCTTCGTATAGCATTAGCAACCGCCAATACAGCTTCGTCTTGTCCCACAACACGATTATGGAGGTGATCTTCAAGCTGAAGGAGACGCTCTTTTTCCCCTTGAAGCATACGCTCCACAGGAATACCGGTCCAACGCGCGACGATGGAGGCAATATCCTGCTCCGTCACCTCTTCTTTAAGGCTGCTTTTCGATGTCGCCTCAGCAGCGGTGAGATCGATAAGTTCCCTCTCCAAGGTTGGCAAGAGACCATAGCGAAGTTCCCCTGCACGGGCTAGATTCCCCTGACGTTGCACAATCTCAAGCTCTGAACGCAGCTGATCCAGCTGCTCTTTGATCTTATGGATAGATTGAAGGGATTGCTTTTCCTTACGCCATACACTGCTGAGTTTTTCATTATCAACCTCAAGATTTTTAATATCTTCCTCAAGCTTACTGAGACGTTCCTTTGTGGCGGGATCCGTCTCCCGTTTGAGTGCCTCGCGCTCAATTTTAAGCTGCATGATACGGCGGTCAAGCTCATCAATGGCCTCTGGCTTGGAATCCACAGCCATACGTAAACGACTTCCCGCTTCATCCATTAAATCAATGGCCTTATCCGGCAAAAACCGGTCAGTAATATAGCGGTGGCTCAGAGTACAAGCCGCAATGATAGCAGCATCATTAATACGAATACCGTGGTGAAGTTCGTATTTTTCCTTGAGCCCACGTAGGATGGAAATAGAATCCTCCACAGTTGGCTCATCCACCATAACGGGTTGGAAACGACGGGCAAGGGCGGCATCTTTTTCAATGTATTGACGGTACTCATCAAGCGTTGTGGCGCCCACACAATGAAGCTCACCCCTAGCAAGGGCAGGCTTAAGCATATTCGATGCATCCATGGCACCATCACCTTTACCTGCACCAATCAGGGTATGAAGCTCATCAATGAATAAGATCACATCGCCCAATTCTTCCACTTCTGAGAGCACTGCTTTAAGGCGTTCCTCAAATTCACCGCGGAACTTTGCTCCCGCAATAAGGGCCCCAAGATCCAAGGACATAAGACGGGATGATTGAAGGGTTTCGGGTACATCACAATTCACAATACGCTGAGCCAATCCTTCAACAAGGGCTGTCTTTCCAACACCAGGTTCACCAATAAGAACAGGGTTATTTTTTGTACGCCTTGCAAGTACCTGTATCGTGCGGCGAATTTCTTCATCGCGACCAATGACCGGATCAAGTTTTCCTTCCCGCGCTAGATGGGTGAGATCGCGTGCATATTTTTTAAGTGCATCATATTGCTCTTCCGCATTATCCGATGTAGCGGGCTTACCGCGACGGAGTTTTTGAATAGCAGCGTCAAGAGATGCTTTTGTGGCGCCGGTTTGTTTAATATAATCGTGCCATGGTTTCGCATCCATAAAGGCAAGGAGAAGGACTTCTGCTGTTACAACCTGATCACCCAAGGTTTTTGAAATTTTTTGAGCGCTATTGATAAGCTGTCCCACCTCAGGTGCAATGGAGAAAGTATGACTATTAGAGAGAATTTTAGGCTGTGATTGAAGGGCCTTGTCGACGGCTTTATCAAGTTCCGCAAGACCCATCGCTTTTGCACCAGCATTCATCAATAAATCACGGATAGCTTGATCTTTGACAAGCTCAGCAAGGACATGCGCATTCGTTAGTTGTGGATGACCTGCATTTTGAGCACTTCCTTGCGCATGCTCGAGTATGGTTTGCGTTTTTTGTGTGAATTTACCAAAATCAGCCATCATATACCCCCTTGATGTGTGTATAAGCATATTCTTTCGCTGATATTATACTCTATGTTGGGGGTGTTGTGGGGGAAAATTGGGTAAATTGGAGGCGTTTCCAAAGGCGAAGAGCTTTACAGAATAATTAGGTTAAAAGATGTAACTTTAATCATGTTTTTTTTGCTTTTTTTGTTTAACATGAAAAACAAAAGCTGTAGAAAAATGTAAAGCAATGACACTTTCTGGGGATCCTACCCTTATTGATGCGGGACTAGATGATCCACCGAGCCACCCCCTTGTGTTACTAAAAAAATGGATGAAAGAGGCAGAGAGCCTTTGTATTCGTGAACCGAAAGGGCTTGTTCTTTCCACTGTGGATAAGCGGGGAAGACCCTCAAGCCGTGTCGTGCTTCTTAAAAAGATTGATGATCGCGGTATTATCTTTGCAACGAGTTCGGAGAGTGCAAAAGGGCGTGATTTAGCCATGCATCCTTTTGCCTCTGGAAATTTATGGTGGCGCGAGACAATGCAGCAGGTAAATTTTGAAGGCTCCGTGACACGCTTATCCGAAGAAGAGTCCGACGCTATTTTCAAGGAACGCCCTCGCACAGCCCAGGCCGTGGCAGCTCTTACACAGCAAAGCACCATCATGCATAATGAATCAGAGCTTAAAGACAAGATCGCAGAGCTTATCGCTTTAAAGGATCCTATCCTCCGCCCTCAACACATATGCGCTTATCACATCGCTCCTGAATCCATGGAGTTTTGGCTAGGTAGTCACGATCGTTTTCATAAAAGGCTGCGCTATGATATGAAGGATGGTTCCTGGCAGTGGCAGCGGTTACAGCCCTAGCTTTTTATGTGTTTACAATAACCCGTGCGTGCCTTTTTTTCCCAGCAGAGAGTTTAATAGGGAACTGGTCTTTCGTATAGAATATCTCTGCGTCAGCGGGTGCGTCATTCACACGAAGGCCGCCCCCAGCCATAAGACGTCTTGCTTCACCTTTACTCGCAGCCAGCTTTGCTATGACAAAAAGATCAAAAACACTGATTCCTTGGGCTGGGATATCCTCTAGGATAAACTCGGGCAAGCTTGCTAATGAAGCGGTCATTGATGATCCTGTTTCAAAAAGGGATTTCACCGTGTCATGAATATCTGCAAGATGCTGAGGACCATGAGCGAGCTTTAAAGCTTCATCAGCCAATATTTTTTTCACCTCATTCAGTTCACTGCCCTGTACACTTTCAAATCGTGCAATTTCTGACAAGGGCATATCCGTAAAGAGTTTCATGTAGCGCACCACGTCAAGATCGTGGGTGTTGCGCCAATATTGCCAGTAATCATAGGGACTGAGGCGATCTTGATTGAGCCACACAGCGCCTTGAGCGGTCTTGCCCATCTTGGCGCCTGAACTTGTTGTAATAAGGGGGGCTGTTAGGCCGTAGACAGTTTTACCGAGAATTTTGCGCACAAGCTCTACGCCATTCACAATGTTTCCCCACTGGTCAGAGCCGCCAAGCTGAAGCACACAGCCGTAGCGCTTGTGGAGCTCAAGAAAATCATAGGCTTGGAAAATCATGTAATTAAATTCGAGAAAACTGAGAGTTTGTTCCCGCTCTAAACGCAGTTTTACGGAATCAAAGCTCAGCATACGGTTAATGGAAAAATGCCGACCAATGTCCTGGAGAAAGGGGAGGTAGTGCAAGGGGGCGAGCCAGTCATCGTTGTTGACTAATATGGCTTTTCCGAGATTAAAATCTAGGAAGCGCTCAAAGGTTGGGCGAATGCCTATAATATTTTCTTGGAGGCGTTCATTCGTCATGGTAGGACGGCTTTCATCCTTGCCCGAAGGGTCACCAATTTTTGTCGTGGCACCTCCAATCAATGCAATGGGTGTATGGCCATGTTTTTGAAGTAGACGAAGATACATAATCGCCACGAGATTACCCACCTGAAGACTGGTCGATGTAGCGTCAAAGCCACAGTACCCAACAACCTGTGTTTCTTTGAGAGCTTTTGCGAGCCCTTCTTCATCCGTGCACTGGTGGACAAACCCCCGCGCTTTTGCTTCGTGTAAAAAATCTGACATATTCTTTAATTATAACTTTGTACGTGTAACATGGTTATAGCACACACACCCGAGCTGTGAAAGTGCGGGAGTTTATAGGGGGAGATGGGGGTATTTATTCATAATCTTACAAAGAAATCTATCCTATATATCCTTGTTTAATCATTATTTTTCTTTACGTCATCCACATCAAACTCATATTTCTCACCACAATAGTCACAAGACACATAAATCATACCCTCCTTAGCAACAGCAATTTTTTCCTCATGGGAAAGTGTTGTAAGCACGTCTTCGATTTTGTCCTTACTGCAACGGCATTTAAACTGCAGTTGTTTGTTTTCATCTATCCGAAGACTTTCTTGCCAAAAAAGCCGATGAAGTAATTCCGGAGGGGTAAGACTTAATGCTTCTTGAGGTTTGATTGTTGATAAAAGAGCTACAGCAGTAAACCATTCATCATAGGAATCGACATCCTTTTCAGCATCAAAGGGGAGCTTTTGAAGCATAATGGCACAAGCCTCAAAATCTTCTGTAAGGGTTAGATAAAACGTTGTCTCCAGTTGCTCTGATTGCTTAAAATAGTGCTGCAAACACTCCCGTAACGTCACACCGGACAATTCGACAATCCCCTGATACCGATCCGTATGCTCTCCTTGATCAATGGTAAAAGCTAAATAGCCATCACCTAAAAGTTCAGGAAGTGTTGGGTTTTGACCTGTGAGTGCCGCAATTTTATCGTCCCTATAATTGGCACATGCACGCACATTACCTTTGGAATCCACATCCACTACTAAAAAGGAAATGGGCGCTGCTTTTGCCCCTTGTACTTGAAGGGTAAAAATACCTTCAAACTTAAACGTGTTACACAGCGTAATTCCAAGAGTAATAAGCTCTGCCAACACATGATTAATGACATTCGGATAATTATGACGTTTTATAATATCCATGGGTAGAGTATGAAGACACACCATGCGACCACGCACAGAGGATGTCTCAAGATAAAAAGGTGTTAAAGTGTTTTTAAATGTATATTTTGACATAAATCGGAGATTTTAAAAATCATATGCATCAGAGAGTAAACGATTTTGAACATCAAGCAAAAGAGTATTTTAGCGTATAGATCCTAATCTTTATAATTCAATAGGTATAACGGCTCTTAAAAATCACTCAAGTTTTTTAGCACGATAAAGCTTGTGCTTTTTCACAACACACTTAAAATGGCGGAAGATTGTGAGTTACATTAAGATGAAATTATCATACACCTAACGTATTTTTATGTTTAACTTACAGATATTGTTGAAAAATATCATTTTATATTAATACTAGATAGAGAAAATGATATTTCTAGATGTACAATTTTTTGTATAATTGGTTTTTTAAGGCTATGATGATGTTCAAATTACGGATAAGTGAGTACTGTTTTGTTGAAAACAATTAAAAATATACATCATGATCATAATGCTACTATTGCGCTGGATCAGAGCCTTGTTGATGGTCGTGATGTTATCATGAGTGAAGCAGCGGCGTTAACACTTTTGGCAGACACCCTTAATGGTGATTTTATCCACGCCATTCGTACAATTCGTGGCCTTAAGGGAAGGCTTATTGTCTCTGGTATCGGAAAAAGCGGTCATATTGCCAGAAAAATTGCGGCCACATTAGCCTCTACAGGGCAGCCTGCGTATTTTGTACATGCTGCCGAGGCAAGCCATGGCGATCTTGGTATGATAACAGTGGACGATGGCCTCCTTGTTTTATCATCCTCAGGCGAAACACAAGAACTCAAACCTCTTATTGCGTATGCACGCCGTTTTAGTATCCCTATTATTGGCATTACACGAAAAAGTGATAGCGCTCTTGCAACATATGCCACTGTGCCGCTTATTCTCCCAGAAGTAGATGAAGCATGTCCTATGGGTTTGGCGCCAACAACATCCACGACCATGATGCTTTCCCTCGGTGATGCTTTGGCTGTGTGTTTACTGAAGGCAAAAAAATTCTCATCCCGTGATTACGGCCTT
>JAIESS010000041.1 GCA_019745755.1 Alphaproteobacteria bacterium | reverse complement strand
GATGAAGGATATTTAATCGAGAAAGAAAAACCGAACTTATTTTTCAAAAAACCAACCACCAAAAGGGCCCAAGAATTTCTAGCAAAAGTTCTCTAAACCCTCACTCTTTTTCTTTTGCGCACTCTTAAGGGCGTAATAACGCCGGATAGCTAAATGCAAAATAGTGAATCGTATTTAAAACAAAGTGCGCAATGATCGCTGATTCTAATCGTCCCGTGCGCCAATAACACGCACCATAAACAATACCAGCTATAGCTGAGAGTCCCATGAAGATGGGGCCTCCATAATAATGAATGCCTGCAAAAACAAGGGAAGTAAGGCCGATCGCGATAATGGTGCCGGGTTTTCCGGGTAGGACCTTCATGAGGGAAGGTTGAAGGAATCCACGGAAAAACACTTCTTCTGCAATACATACGAAAGCAAAATTGCTCAAAACCCATAGCAATGCATGGGGTGGAACCTTAAGGTCGAGGGCAACGAATCCGCTTTGCAGTGCAATCAGCATGAGAAAGGCAGCTGCAATTGCACCGTAGGCAATCCCGCTGGGCAAGCCCTCATTCCATGAGCGTAAGGTGAGTGTAGGTGCATTTTTAAATGTTAACAGCACAAGAACAGCCGCAAAGACTTTATCTAGGTTCAGATAGAGTGCGTGTGGCATGGACAGTGGGGACGCTTGAATGTTTTTCAAAACGCGCCAATTGGCAAAGCCCGGCATCTTGTGCATGAAAAGTGCAAGGGTGACAAGCGTGATCAGGAAAAAGAGAACACCTTTCAAGATTTTTGGATAATCAAAGGTTTGATAGGCGTATGAAAGGCTGCCTAAAAGAACGAGGGCAAGAACACCTGCAATTTTTATGTATCCCAAATAAAACGCTAGCACAACAGAGGCTATCATAGTGCTGATGCCTATCTTTCGATGAATCCATGGGCCAATGACAGCGATCAAGGTCAGTGATAGCAAGAGAGTATGCAGGGATGAGGGGAAAACTGTCATGGGTAGTCCTTATTTGTTATGGATTGATTTTTGAAAATCAATCAGTTTCTTGGAACTTAACGTATCAAAATCCACATCTCTTTGAATAACCAGTTTATGAGAAAGGCCAAAAGCTAGGTGAACCGTATCGGTTTTTTGCAACTGCTCTAGAATCATTTTGTGAGCTTGTTTTTCAATGATCAGTTGATCGCGCGGCAAGCAATAATAACAAAGATTTATCTCAATACCACTGGGCTCTTCAAACTTAGGCCTCACATAAACGCTTGCCTCATTAAATATGGGGGGCTTTTTGTCCTTGTCCTCTTTCTTAAGATACACTGAGGTAAGAACTTGCTGCATGATGCTTTTCATGAGTGTCATGGCCTCATCAAGGGAAGAATCGGGCGTAATGAGAAACGTCATGTTAAATTCCATAGAGTTCACTTTACGCATGTGATTTGTAATGGGTGACGTGATAACAAGGCCATTTGGGATTCTGAAGGTTTTTCCGTGGGGTATTTGTCGGTGATGCGTGTACTCATCGCTCATCGTAAAATAAAAGACACCAATTGAATGCACGTATCCTTTGTAGCTGGCAATTTCAATACGATCCCCCTCGCTAAAATGATCGCGCCACATAATAATGAGCCACCCCATCAGGTTCATTAAGGTTTCCTTTTGGGTGATTGTGAGGGCTGCAGAAACAATGCCTAAGAATGCAAAGAGATGAATAAAGCCCTCCATCCAAATCTTGCCAATAAAATATGTTAAAATAATACCTGAGGCATACAAAAATCTCTTTTTATATTTTGTTTTAGTCTCAAGTTCTTTTGATTTAATCCAATACCTAAAGGCTAGGTATGTCAAAAAAATCACAAAAACAATGATCGCTGTATTAATGATTTTGGTGCTGATTTGGAATGCTACATCATCTGCCATTTTGATACCATATAATTAAAATATCTTCTGTTTAACAAATTTTATGAAAAGATCTAATAAAAATTCACGTCTAGTGACGATTTTATTGTATTTAGTCTCCAATCAGTTTTTTGATTGTTTGATAGCTCACGTTTCTGCCTGATAGAACTATAACGGCAGGGCCCTGTATGTTCTTTGTGGTGCCATTCAAAAGGCATGCAAGCGTTACAGCAGCGGTTGGCTCGATCAAATATTGATGGTTATGGAGTATCCAGCGCCATGCGCCTATGATGTCTTGCTCGCTTGCAAGACTCACACTGTTGATGCGGGTTTTCATAGTATCAAAACAGCGATCGCCCACACCTCCTTCAAGGCCACCTGCAACCGTCGTAATGGGCTCGAGTTCCGTAATGGCTTGGCCGTGTTTGAGCGACAAGGCAAGGCCAGCAGAGTCCTCGTGTTGGCATCCAATCAGTGTGATGGTGGGGTTTGTCTCTTTCATATAATAGCAAAGACCTGCGCCAAGACCGCCACCTCCCACGGGAAAAACAAGAGATCCAACATCTTCAAGGGACTCTAGAATCTCGAGAGCAAGGGTTCCCCCATTACCCGCCATGACAGTATAATCATTAAACGCGGAGATAAATGGAAGGCCCTCTAGGGCTGCTTGTTGGCGGGCCCAGACTTCGGTTGCGTCATACCCTGGATAGGGGGATTTGCTCACTTGAGCACCATACTCAATCATGCCTTGATATTTTGCGTCATCCACAGAATTGGGCACAAAAATGCGTGCCGTCATATTTAATTCCTTTGCAGCCTTAGCAATGCCTTTCCCGTGGTTTCCAGCAGAGCATGTGCTCACTGTGCAAACACCTTGGTTCTTTAAGGTAGTAAGACTAAATAAGGCGCCTCTGTATTTGAATGATCCTGTCTTTTGCAAAAACTCCAGCTTCAAATAAACATCCGTTTTCAGAATTTTGGAAAGTGCGCCTGAATATTCAAGGGGTGTTTTGATAATATGATCTTTGATCGCTGAGTGGGCTTCATGGATTAAAGAGAGTGTGAGTGTCATGAGGGACAACCTTGAAAAAAAGAGGAAAGGAGTACCTTCATGTAAGATGAAGCTTTTCTCGAAGACGCCTTGCTATTGTATCAAAATAGAGTGCTTTATTCTTCGTTTGAGTGGCAAAAGGGATGCCGGTATCACTAGATATGCGGATTTGGATGTCGATTGGAATCGCCCCTAAATACTCCGCCTTAAGCTTTGATGCGGCGTCTTTTACGCTACCTTGATGAAAAATTGGCGTTTGCGTGTGACAAGAGGGACATTCAAAAAAACTCATATTTTCGATCATGCCAAGAATGGGAACATCTACACGCTCAAACATGAGGAGTGCTTTTTTTGCATCCAGCAAAGCAACATCTTGGGGCGTGCTGACGATGATGGCGCCTTTTAAGGGCACTTTTTGGATGAGGGTCAACTGCACATCTCCCGTTCCAGGGGGAAGATCAATCACAAGGACGTCCAAATCCCCCCAAGCAACGGCACTCAGAAATTTTTGTAGAGCCGATTGAATCATTGGCCCTCGCCAAATAACAGGTGTTTCGTCGTTCATGAGGTATCCCATGGACATGGTTTTAAGGCCGTAAGCTTCGGGCGGAATCATTTTATTCTCAAAATCAAGCTCAGGTTGTCCTTTCAAACCCAGCATGGTTGGGATGGACGGCCCATAAATATCGGCATCGAGCAATCCCACCTTCAACCCCATTTGTTGCAAAGCAATAGCTAAATTAACACTAACGGTGGATTTTCCAACGCCGCCCTTGCCGGATCCAATGGCAATAATGTGTTTGATGTTGGGTAGATAGAATTGTCCACGTGATAGGGCTTGATGTTCAGTGGAAGGGGTTTCGAGCGCTTGATGCGCTGTCAAAACAACGAGTGCTTTTGGTATGCCGGGTATGGCGCATACGCGTTCTTTAATAGTTTGCTCCAAAGCAAAGTATGAGGGCGCCTGTGACGGATCAATAGTGAGGCAAATCTGTGCCAATCCATTATTGATTGTGATGCCAGAAAAGCGCTTTGCATCAAGCAAATTGCTTCCATCAATCGGATCACTCAAATCTTTCAAACGACTGAGTATGTCGGCGATTGTGGGGTGCACTTTTGTGAGCTGATCCGATGTGTTTTTTTTAAACATCCCATTGCGTCTTTGTGTCATGTGTCCTATAACTCTTAATTATACATTAATTGTACTTAATGCAAGATTGGAGGCCAAATGCCTTGGCAGGACAACAATGGAGGACCTTGGGGCAGACCCGGTGGTCCGAATAAAGACAGAGACCAGAGCTTTGAAGAGCTTAAGAAAAAAGGTCAAGAGAAAATAAAAAATCTTGTGCCAGGAGGGAAAGGTAGCAGTTTTTTTGTTGGAATGGTTATCTTTTTTTTGGGGGCTCTTTGGATTTCACGCGGCATCTATTTTGTGCAAGAGGGTGAACAAGCCTGTGAACTCTTGTTTGGAAAATATACAACCACCACGTCTCCAGGGCCTCATTTGTGGTGGCCATCTCCTATTGGTGATGTAATCGTTAAAAAAGTCAGTCACGTCAATCGCGTGGATAGTGGTGTGAAGATGAAATCCAACACAACGTTGGTGGGTGACAATGCTGATAGCCTCATGCTCACTGGTGACGAAAACATAGTTTCCGTTAACTTTACGGTGTTATGGTTCATTAAAGATCTGCCGCAGTATGTTTTTAATGATCCCAATCCTGATTCTACCGTGAAGCTTGCTGCTGAAAGCGCTGTTCGAGAGATTATCGCGCAATATCCCATTGCAACGGCGCTTACCGTTGGCCGTGCGGAAATCGCTGATAAAGCGCAAAACTTAATGCAGCAAATGATTGATGATTACCAGATTGGCATTCAAATTCAAGAAGTGCGTCTCCAGAGTGTTGATCCTCCCACACAAGTTATTGATGCTTTTCGCGATGTTCAACGTGCTCGTGCGGACAGAGAAAGCAGCATTAACGACGCACGTGCATACAATAACACTATCATTCCAGAAGCGCGCGGTAGTGCTACGCAAATTTTGCAGCGCGCTGAAGGGTATCGCCAAGCCATTGTGGCAGAAGCGCAAGGGCAAGCACTTCGCTTTGAGTCGGTCTTAAAGCAATATCTGAAAGCGCCCGAAATCACGAAGAAGCGTATTTATATTGAAACAATGAAATCGATATTAAAGGGCACGAACAAAGTGTTGATTGATCAGAAGTCTCAAGGGGTTTTGCCTTTCTTATCCATGCCTGATTTTAAGCCTAAAGTGCAGTCACCTGAAGCGCCACTTGAGGTAACGAGGCGGGTATCAGGGGGGGCACAAATGCAACAACCAACCAAGTCTCAAAGTGAGGCTCTCAGTTTTGGCGATATGCGTAATCAAATGAAAAGAGAGGTAAAATAATGAATCAGAAATCTCTCATTACAGCAATCGTCTCTGGATTTGCAGGGTTAGTACTTCTCTTAAATTCACTGTACATTGTGGAACAAACGCAGATAGGTCTCATTTTCCAATTCGGTGAATTAGTTCGTGTGGTGGATGCTCCTGGCCTTAAATTTCGTGTGCCTTTCATCCAAAACATTGTGCTCTACGACAACAGATTGCTCGATTACAATTTGCCTGTCATTGAAGTGACGGCTGAGGATCAAAAACGTATCGTGGTGGATCTTTATGCGCGCTATAAAGTGAAGGATCCATTCCTTTTCTATAAAACTGTTGGAAATATAATGGGGGCCCAAAATCGTTTGGCGACTATTGTTCCTGCGAGCATGCGCCGTGTGATCGGTCGCGTTCCACTCTCCAATATGCTTTCCCCAGAACGTGCAAAGATTATGCATGAAATTCGTGAAGAGGCGATAAAATCTGCTGAAAGTTTTGGTATTGAAGTGCGCGACGTGCGAATTATTCGAGCAGATCTTCCAAAAGAAAATAGTGAGGCTATTTTTAATCGGATGGAAAGTGAACGTAAACAGGAAGCAAAGCAGTTCAGAGCTGAGGGTCATGAGAAAGCACTTGAGATCCGATCATCAGCGGACAAGCAAAAGACGATTATGCTAGCGGAAGCTGAAAAGAAGGCACAAATCTTGCAAGGTGAAGCAGATGCGCTCACTGCTGAAATTTTTGCAAAGTATTCTGATAACAAGGATTTTTTTGCATTTTTCAGGTCAATGATTGCGTATCAAGAAGCACTTCAGCCGAGCGATACGACGATCATTCTTTCACCAACCAGTGAATTTTTTGAATTTTTTGGCTCAAAGCCGCAATAAGTTTGTATTAAGAAAGAACAAGGAAGTCATGATGATTGACCGGAAAAAAAAATCAATGCTGAATATGGTTAGACAAGCACTCTATCCTGCAGCTTTTGCCCTCTGTGTTTTTGTGGGTGGAGTTCAACCAGTTGTTGCGGCGGACGTGCCTCAAGATTTCTCAAAAATTGTAGCGCCTCTTTTACCTTCTGTTGTGAATATCTCAACGACCACAGAAGTAAAACGGGATCGCCAAAGTTTTGGTGTGCCTCAGTTTCCTAATGGTACGAACTTAGAAGAATTGTTCCGTCAGTTTTTTGAGGGGCAAGAAATGGATGCGCCTCGTAAAGCGACTTCTCTTGGATCTGGTTTTATTATCGATCAAGATGGAAAAGAAGCCTTCATTATCACTTGTAATCACGTGATTGAAGAAGCTGACGAAATTAAAGTTATTTTGCATGATAATACGGAGTTGAAAGCTGTCGTTGTTGGTCGCGATAAGCGCACTGATATCGCGCTTCTTAAGGTAAAAACGGATAAAAAGCTTACTCCCGTTGAATGGGCAGATATTCAAGACGTTAAGGTTGGTCAATGGGTAATTGCAATCGGTAACCCCTTTGGATTATCTAGTACGGTTACTGTGGGTATTGTCTCCACACTGGCACGCCAAATTGCCTCACGTGCTCGTGGGTTGACGGGTGATTATATTGAAGGATACATCCAAACTGATGCCTCCATTAATATGGGGAACTCAGGTGGCCCACAATTTAATGCGGATGGTAAAGTGATTGCCATCAGCACGGCTATTTTCTCTCCAAACGGAGGCAACATTGGGATTGGTTTTGGTATTCCGTCCGACATTGCAAAACAGGTTTATGATCAACTGCGTAAATTTGGTCGTACAAAGCGCGGATGGCTTGGTGTTAGGATTCAAGGGATGAATAAGGCGATTGCTGAATCTTTGGGATTAACCAAAACAGATGGTGCTCTTGTGGCCGAAGTATCACCTAAAGGCCCAGCGGCGAAAGCGGGTGTTAAGAGTAGTGACGTTATCCTCAAGTACAATGGTGTTGAGGTGAAGGAATCTCGCACATTGCCACGTATTGTAGGCGAAGGTCCAATTGGTAAGAAAGTGCCTCTTATCGTATGGAGAAATGGTCGTGAAGTCGCACTCGAAGCTTTGGTTGGTGAGTTTGAAGAGGCGGAATCCTCAGGTCTCATTAATGAGGGGAACGCTGAAGAAGAACGTGCCGTCATCAAGAAGGATAAAAAAATTCTAGGCATGGTCTTGAAGACTTTGACACCAATATTGGGTGATAAATACCGCGTGCCCGATGATGTGAAAGGTGTCTTGGTTGAATCTGTGGATCCACGGAGCAACGCAGCTGATCTTTTTGCTCGAGGCGATGTGATCACAGAAATTCGTCACAAAAATGAATCTATTGTGGTGACAACACCGGCTCAAGTCGAAGAGTTTGCGTTGAAGATGAAGAAAAAGAGTGCACCCGCCGTTGAAGATGAATCGGGTGAAGTTGTTGAAAATACAATTCTTTTCCTTGTTAATCGTCAAGGCAGTGCTCGCTTTGTTCCATTAAATATCGATCAAAAACCTGAGAAGGACGATGAGAAGGTTGAGACAGATACGTCTGATCGTCCAAAGCCTAAAAAACGCCAAGAGTAAGAAAATCGTTTTTTAGTAGTATTCATTATTAAAGATAAGGATTAAGGGGGCGGAGTTTTATCTTCTCCCCCTTTTTTGTAAAAGTCATGGAAGAACGTTTTTTCACAGTTGAGACTGAAGAATCAAAAATTCGTCTTGATAAATATTTGGCGGGAGTCGTTTCTGATTTAACCCGCTCACGCATTCAAGCTTTGATTGGATCAGGTCATGTTCAGGTGGATGGCCAAGAGCAGAGCTCTTGTTCTTTTGCGCTGCGTGGTGGGGAGAGTGTTTCTCTCAAGATACCGCCTCCTGAAGAGG
>JAIESS010000190.1 GCA_019745755.1 Alphaproteobacteria bacterium | reverse complement strand
TCTTGAGACGACGTCCCATGTTTTGGAGGGCGGAAAATATATAGCACGGATTCGTGTGAACAGTAAAAAACAGCCTCCCCATGAGCGGGGGAAACTACGGCAGACTATATTAGAGTGTGTAGCTCTTATAATAAGAGGAGAGAATCATGGATGATGATCATAAAATACTTGAAGAATTGCTTGAGAGCTTTCGCTTTATGCAAAAGGGGCGTATTTACGACCTACCCGGCTGGGCCATAGAATAGCTTTTAAATTGAGGCAGGGCCGCTCAATTTTGCAAGTCTCTGCTGTGCTCACGTATTGCCTTATACACTGCGCAGCATCGCTTTTAAATTAATCACCCCTGCCTCAATTTAATTCACTATTCCGGTATAAAACCACTCATCTTTTAAGCCCCTAGTTCGTCAAACATCGTACCTCACTCTAATCATGTACTTAAGTGTACACTCCATGCGTTTGGACTTGTTTTTCTGCTTGGTATCTTAAAATCTAAGGGGGTTGTAAGAGAGTAAATGGGGATTGCATTATGGAAACAGAATTATGGATTGAGGGGGTGGGATTCCCCCTTTTCTCAGCACGTGGGTGCGTGCAAGAACTGATTCCCGTTCCAGGGAATGATAATCTTTTTCAGCGCACGGTAAATGGTGACCTTATTTATTTGGGGGATGATTCAGATGTAAAATACCGCACAACGATTAAGTGTCAGGATAAAGAGGTGCCCGCCTTTGCCCATCTTTGGCGAGGGAGTCTTGTGAAGGTTGGGTGTATGCAACCTCTTATTCAACCCCTAAGTAATGGGAAGGCAACGTTGTCTAAGCCGTTTATTGATGGCTCTGTAAAGGTATGTAATAGGACACATAAAAGTGTACCCTTTAATTTATTGGGTCAAGATATACGGAGCGAGGATTGTGACGATGGTTATGTGATTTACCGACCGATTCTTTCTATGTGCCTTATGGATTTTCTACTCTCCCACAATGAATGGGGCGCCAAGGCTGGGTGGAACCTGACGTTGGAGGAGGTGTAAGGGGGTGTAGAATTAAAAATAAAAAAACCATTGAATGTACGGTGACTCTCTTCAGATTTTGTCTTCTCAAGGAGCACGAAACTTGCAGAGGAGACAGTCCTTCAAAACAGCATCGTCAAAATAATCTGTGGTGACAGGTTATTAATCTGTGAAAGTGTAACGAATCGGAATGCTTTGTCTTGTTCTAAGTGGTAGCGATTTTCTGAGGTGAATGTCCATAAAATTCTATCAAAAAGTAACCTTTTGTTAACTTTTTTTTACCCGACCAATCCCCACCCCTTAGTGGGAAGAGGTGGGGGCCACCACCCGCTCCATTCTCAACGTGAGGCCAAACGGTAGTGTTCACATGGCGAGATGTTTTAGTTCTCACAACGTGTCTATATTATCAAAACGTCTGCAGTACGTTTACATTATTGATGATACCTGCAGATTCTTAACAAAGTCTTAAAAAATATCAGAAATATTCAAAAAAGTGATGTGCGTTACACCCTTTTTTCCTTATTGATCTCACGCCACGTAATGTAGAAATTACTAGCGATGATAAGGCTTCCCCCAGCAAGAATCCAAAGGCGTGGAATTTCTGAAAAAAGGAGAAATCCAATGGTGGCAGAAAAAAGAAGTTCTGTGTAGCGAAAGGGCATAAGGGCGGAAGCATCTGTGGCGGCGAAAGCCCTAAACAGACAGACTTGGATCATATTTGCCCCAATACCAAGGAGGGCAAGGAAGAAAAGCTCATTCATGGTTGGCATTTTCCATACCCAAGGAAGCGTGAAAGCAGCTACCAGAGTAGTCCCTACACCAAAATAAAAGAGCATGGTAAGTGTGTGTTCGCGGCTTACCATAATTTTTGAAATGATATTGGAAAGTGCAAAAAGAAAGGCTGCGGTGATCGGAAAAAGGGCCACGGTTTGAAACGTTTCTGTTCCAGGCTGCACGATAATAAGAAGACCAATGAAACCAAAAATGGTTGCGATCCATCGACCACTATCGACGTTTTCACGAAGGAAAATAACAGCAAGAGGCAGCACAAAGAGAGGTTCTGCAAACATAATCGTTGTATTTTCAGATAAGGGCATGAGATTCACGGAATAGCAGCATGCAACAATGGCGCCGGCGCCAACGAGGGCACGGACAAAATGCTGACTTGGGCGGCTTGTTTTAAAAAGGGCAAGACCACTTGGAATCATAAAGGGCAGGACGGAGATCATGCTGAAAAAAAAGCGGAAAAATACGATTTCAAGAGGATGTAGTCCTTGCCCCATAAAGCGCATCAAAACGTCATTGGTCACACTGGTTAAGCAAATCATTAATGCCCAAAACACACCTTGGACATAGCCGCGCCTAAAGAACCAGGGTAGCCCCGGGATAAGGCGAATGAGTTCTGCGGGTTTTCCTGTGATGGTGAGGTCTTGGTCATTAATGGTAAGGGCAGCGGAAGAACGGGACATACATCCATAAAAAAATACAAGCTTGTTACACTAGTACTAAAGGGATCGGGACCTTTTGTCGAGATGAAAATAATAGTGACTACTTATGAAATGAGAGAAGAGAGGATACTATGACAATTTTTTTTGCATGGGCTCATAAAGAAGAGATTTTCACTCCAGACCATCACCTGCGTCATGATATGACTCTTTTATCATTTGATCTTTCTCAAAAGGAGGGGGAAGTAGCTCTTTTAAAGCTCACAGCAACAGATTTTCAGTATCCAGCGCAGGTTGGTTGTTTTTTAACATATCAAGAAACCCCAGCATCAACACCGAAGGTTTTATTTAAAGGGGAGCTTTGTCATTTTCCCATTAAGTCGCAAAAAAATGTGTGGGAGATTGAGTGTAAGGCGTGCGTTGAAGCGGATGTATTAATAGAGTCTTCCCATGAGAAACGCATACGTAGCGATGATTTTGTTGAGCTTGCTGGGGCTAGCGGATTGACGCAAACACTTCATCATCAAACGGCACTCTATGAATTTGATCCCGTGACGGGGGCCTCCGTATTATGTGATATTTTTGAGGGTATGGGCGATGTGTGGACACCAAAAACAGTTTTTAAAGAAAGTGTGGCTGTACGTTTTACGGAATTACCCTATGCCGGGATTATCCTTAATGTGAAAGCCGAGTGGGTACAAAAGGATACAGGTGAAGTTGATGTGTGGCCTGTTCTTGCGAAAGCGTTCCCCGAAAAAATAGTGAATTCTTTTACACCCAAAAATTTTGAAAAATCATTTCCAAAACCTGGGCATAAGCTTGGAAAGCGTTTAGGGAAATCAGGATGTCGCGTTGTGGAAAGTACGTTGATTGCTGTGAGGCCTCCATCCACGGGGGTATTAAACCTTTACCCACGAACGTCGCCACCACTTTGGCAAAAAGATGTGGATGATGATGCACCCCGTCAGGTGATGTTTAATCGCTCCTGGTTTGACGGTGTCCTTAGCATTGAGTGGCAGTATAAACAGCGTCGCCGTGAGATTGTTCAGTGTCATGTGTTAAACCGTGTTCAAGCGCCTAACCTGCGCCCCTTTAAGCAGCTGACATTAACCCTTAAGGATTTACCCGTATCAACACAGTCCAGTGTTTTTAAAACGCCCAAAGGAGAAGAAGCTATCGCCTTTGCTTTGGATTATGCACGGTGTTTTTTAGCGGCCAGCGCACGATGTGTCGAAGTGGAATTTAAAGTACCCTTTTTGGACGCCCTTACGATATCAACAAAAACTGTTGTTGATTTAGGCAACGTCCTGAGTGTGGCCCTAGATTCCGTAAAGGGCAAGGTGACGAGTTATCGTCTTTGTAAAAAAGGGACCAAAAG
This sequence comes from Alphaproteobacteria bacterium, assembly GCA_019745755.1. Taxonomy (GTDB): domain Bacteria; phylum Pseudomonadota; class Alphaproteobacteria; order Paracaedibacterales; family JAKBAR01; genus JAKBAR01. Next base: position 4,340 of record JAIESS010000190.1, on the reverse strand, counting down.
TTATGCTTTTATACGCTGTGCTTTGGCCCTTGGCATGCAGCCATTACATGAAAATTTAAATGATGGTTATGTTGAAAAGAATGTCATAGATGATGATGTTGTAGGAAGACCTTCCTCACATCAAAACCTTTTGGATGAGATTGCGCAAACCCTTAAACCACGGGGTGTCGTGGATACATCGGTGTTGCATACAACAGACATTGTAGAATCAGTACGTATCAATAATTCAGGAGACGATCAAGTAAATCGCCTCATACAGGATCAGTATCCACGGATGGGTGCGCTTAAAGAGAGTCTTAAAAAACATCCGACAACATTTTCAATAGCATTGCGTGATCTCCGTAATGAGCCGTTGCTGGAAGAAGTTGTGCGTGTACGCGATCATTATTTTTCACCCAAACACATGGTATCTATGAAGGAGGTGTTTTATGCGGCTTGATCGAGGATTACAGCCCTTTGTCCGAGGGAGACCCAATCATCATGTGTACATAGCACCGGAGGTATTAATGGATGAGGAGCCTATTTTAGTGTCTACATCTCCTGGAATGATGGAGGATGACTATGACGAAGCAGTCTTACCAGATCTTTTTGTTTTGCGTTGTGAACTTGTCCCAACCTTTAATCATCGCGAGATTCAGGGAGCGAGCTCTTTGAGTGGAAAAGTGTGTTCTCCATCCCCTCTGTGGGACACTTTAAAAAAACCTTTAGAAAAAATCACATTACGTTATGCCGGTAATGGACGATGTTTGATTGGCGGCGCATGGAATGAATTTTCGGGGCGTTGTTATGGTGAGCACACATTTTTCTTTCCACACATGACGTGGGAACAGCATTCGTCGCGTCATGACATCTACACAAAATCATTTTTAACTGTGACAAAAAATCTTTTTCTTACAATGAATCTGGTAACAGAGGGCATGCATTATGAGCCCTCTCTTGATCCATTTTATAAACCCTTTTGGGGGTATGGCGGTAGCTTTTATCCGCAGATTCTCTTGCAAGATATTATGCAGTACTACCTAACCCTTGATAGTGATGGCGACGAAACCGTTGTTCAACCCCATTCATTAAAGGGTTTTTTAGCCAAGGGTGTTCATCCTGATCAAGGGGTTTCTTTCACGGCAAAAGGTATGGGGAAAATAGTATTTATGTACGCAGAAGAAAGATGCGTTCACTCTACGCAAACCCTTGAAGATGATCTTGTGAATGGTTGCGCACAATTATGCGTAAGCGATTACTTTGATCATTCTTATAAGTCAATTCAGGCAAAGCAATTGGGTCGATCACGCTTTGTTGATGTAACCTTTAAAAAGGAAGAATAATATGATTTACCGTTCAGAAAAGGGCAGCCCCTTGAGCATGCAAGAGCTTGATGGAAATTTCAAAGAGCTTTTCAGAATGATTCAAGAGCTCCATCATCAGAAAATGTCAGAGAAAATCATTCCAGAAAGCGTTAAAGTTGTTCACCAGGATGGGGATAAAATTATGTTTGAGGGAACCTGTGGTACGGATTTGGGCACAGTAACCCTTCCCACCATTACACCTCACATACGTGGAGCTTGGAAAAAAGAGGAGTATTACTGTGTCCATGATTGGGTGGTTTTTGAACATAAAACTTATACATGCATAGCACACCATGTAGCAGAGAATTTTGCCAAAGAGATAGCGAAGTGGCGTGTTGTTATTGATCCCAAAATATAAGAGGCATTTGCTATGTTTGATGATAATAAAGATGTTTTAGCACGCACAATTTATGGTGAGGCAAGGGGAGAGTACGCACGTCAAGACGGCGGATTGCCCGCACTCATTGCTATTGCTAATGTGATTATTAACCGGGCCAAACATAAACGTCGTTTTGGTCAAACAGTGCGGGATGTATGCTTAAAACCCTATCAATTTTCATGCTGGTTAGAGGGAGACCCTAACCGTACAGTCATTGAAATTATTTCAGATGATAATGATCTTTTTAAAACATGCTTAGATGTTGCACATCGAACATTGCATGGTTCTTGGCCTGATCTCACCAAGGGAAGTGATCATTATCATGCGGACTATATAGCGCCCTTTTGGGCAAAGGGGCAACGGTGCCAGATTAAAATTGGTCGCCATCTTTTTTATCGATTGGAGTCGTAATAGGCATGGGATAAACTCTCCTCAAGAACGCAATTTTTTAAGAAGAATTATCACCGCATGATACTCCATGGTAAAAGACCTGACTGGTACAATGGTGCAAGTAACCATTATGATCTCCTACATGAAGAGACGGATATTTCCAAAATTACGAATGCTACGATTGAGAAAATTCTCAAACAATACGGCGTGAAGACTGTCCTTGATCTGACCTGTGGAACGGGATCTCAGGTTTTTTACCTTGCGAAGATGGGGTATCGGGTGACGGGGTCGGATATTAGCCAAGGCATGTTGAGCATTGCGGAGGATAAAGCCAGGGCCTTTAACGGGGTGGCCCCCATAAAACTACTGTTAGGGGATATGCGCACCATAAAGGTTGGCACATTCAATGCCGCCATTACCATATTCAATGCCATCGGGCACCTTACAAAGGCTGGCTTTGAAAAAGCCATGCGTAATATTTCTGGAAACCTTAGGGAGGGTGGCCTTTATGTGTTTGATATATTTAATCTAAATTACCTCATACACGGTGATAATATCACAAAATTGTCCATTGAATGGTTGAGATCTTCAGGTAACACCAAACATCGCCATATCCAACACAGCATCATCAATGACCAGGGTATCCTGACCTCCTATACAACCAATTATGTACAGGAGGGCTCTGAAAAACCCAAACGATACACGAGCATAGGAACCCTTCAGTGCTATACGGCAATAAAGCTTTGTGAGATGCTCAAGAGAAATGGGTTTGAGGTACTAGGGCAATACGGTATGGACGGTATGCCATTTTCTGAATTAGAAACAGAGCGCTTATTGACTGTTGCAAGGAAAAGATAAACATCTCTTTGAAAATTTATGAATCTTAGAAAACATACCATGCCCCTCCTAATGATAGCTGGCCCCATCTCCATCCTACATTCTCAAAAAATTTTAGCATTTATTAACCTTTTGTTAACTTTTTCTACCCGCCAGTCCCACCCTAGTGGGACTAGGGTGGGGGCCACCCCCCGCTCACTTTTTAGCACACGTTACAGCGGTACTATTCACACGTCATTTCCTAAAAAACGGGCGTTTAACACTATAAAAGCCGCTGCAGCAACTTATCTACCTTAATCCTAACTCAAAGAAGTTAACAAAAGATTAAATTTTCCTTCCGCATAAACATTTTTTTCATTGTATTCACATAATCCAGAAGGAGAATCATTCATGCCCATACCCTTTATTGCTGCCGCCGTTGGTCTTGCTCAATTTGCTCCCATTATTGGTAAATGGATTGGGGGTAAGGGAGCAGAAGACATGGCGCAAAAAGTTGTGAATCTTGCCAATTCTGTAACGGACTCATTGGATCCTGTTACGGCCATGCAAAAACTATCTGAAAATAATAAAATGCTTCTCGATTTTCAACGTGCTATTTTGGATATGGAGGTACGCATGATCGAAATTGAGCTTCAAGATCGTCAAGATGCACGTGCACGCGATGTCGCCATGGTGAAGTCGGGTCAACGTAACGTTCGAGCAGACGTCATGGTTGTCTCAGCAGCTATTGGTCTTGGTCTGTGCCTTGCATCTCTTGGGTATTACTCGAATGAACTCCCGGGAGAGGCCGTTGGTATTATTTCCATGATTGCCGGTATTTTTGGTGCTTGCCTTAAGGATGCGTATGCCTTTGAATTTGGTTCTTCCCGTGGTAGTAAAGAGAAAGATTCCACCGTCGCAGCCCTCCTAGATCGCTGAGATATTTAGGCATAGAATATTATGTTGTTTCGTTTTCTACTTATTGTCTTTTTAAGCATTCAATGTGGGTATACTTGCACAACGTTGAGCATGGTAAAATCATCCAAGGGTATTAAAATTTCTTCTGTGCATGGTGATTTTTTAATCAATGAGCCTGTTTTGATTGATCTCATTAATAGCCCTGCCTTTGAAAGGCTTAAAAAAATTCGCCAATATGGCACATGTGATTATGGTTATCCAACGAACATTACTTACTGGCGTTATGATCATTGCATAGGGTCCATGCTTCTTATTCGCAAATACGGAGGTGATTTAAGAACGCAAATCGCAGCACTTCTTCATGATGTGTCCCACACAGCTTTTTCCCATAGTGTGGATCCTCTTTTTATGGGGGGCTTTACTAAGGGAGCCTATCAAGACAAAATTCATACAACTTTCTTAAAAGAACGGGGGCTTGAGGCAATTCTTTTAAA
>JAIESS010000056.1 GCA_019745755.1 Alphaproteobacteria bacterium | reverse complement strand
ACAAAGCACTACCCAAATTTGAGTCAAAAATGCAGTAAATTTTTGCAAATGACAACATATTTGTACAGGTAGGAAATCGTCGTCTAATAACATTTGAAGCAAAGAGGGTTCAAACAACATGGCTGATGCAACGACAAAGGATGACTCAAAAATCAAACTGGATGGACTTGCCGTAAAACAACTTGCGGATATTTTGAATGATACAGGTCTGACCGAAATCGAATATGAAGACCAGGGTTGCCGCATTCGTGTTGTAAAATCCCCACCTGCTATGGTTGTAGGTGCAGCGGCACCGGCTGTAACACACAGTGTGCCACCATTGCCTGCTGCGCACCACGAGCCCGCGCATAAACCCACTGCTGTTGTTACAGGGCATGTTATCCGCTCTCCCATGGTTGGCACAGCCTACCTATCCGGTGAACCCGGTTCCGCGCCCTATGTCAAAGTGGGTGATCATGTAAAGGCGGGTGATACACTCCTTATTAATGAGGCTATGAAAGTTATGAATCCTATAAAGGCAAGTCACTCTGGCGTTGTCAAAGATATCATGGTTACGGATGCAAACCCTGTAGAATTTGATGAACCCCTTCTTGTGATTGAATAAGATCATTATTATTATAGGTTGAGGTGTGGGGGAATAAATAGAAAAAACCATGCTTCCCCTTGTGAGGGCTAGCTGTGAGAGTTTTTTATTTATTTTGGGTACATCAGTTTTTGTATGTCAGCCAAAAGACTATTTCTAAGTGCTGATTTCATAGCCAATGGGGGGTGTCCAGCTTACATTTGGAAAATTAATTCTTAACTGAAACTGCTTAAAGTCTCAAAAAGAGACATTTTTATTTTTGGGCGACGCATTTCAAGCCAGCCCAGGGGGGACCAGGCGCAGTGGCTAATATCTTTGATGTTAGCTTTCTCTATACTCTTTTTTAATATTGCTATAAGGGTGCGTTTGAAAGATTGAGGTAAATCACCCGCAAAATCCACGATGATATTACCTGAAATTTGCCTTCTTGTGAGAAGGAGGGGAAGGATTTCTGCTGCTTCTTTATTGATCTGATGCAAAGATGGTCCATGACCATGATTGACATCAATGCTTGTTAGGGTGCTTGTATGTTCAATGAGTAGTTGCCCCCCTGAGGGCAGGGTCATCCATGGTGTTTCAACAGACTCTGACCATGATTCATGGACACCAAAAGCCTCAAATACATCATCCGACATGCGAGAAACACGCGTTTGGGAGGAGAATTTTTGTGCATAAAGATCCGCATCCTTATAATCACCTAGTGTGTCGGTATAGACAGTGTCCAGCATATAATTATCTATAAATTTTTCAAGATTTGATCTGCCTCTTTGAATGAGGCACGGCTTGCTTGGCGGATAATAGTTGTGATGGTGAGGCGAGGCGCTCTCACTAATCTTATGAGGATCTTGGTTGTTTTGAGCGACAAGAAGATTGTTTTCAAAGAGAGTGTGAAGCGTCGTAAGGGCGCTCAGCACATGTGCATCACTTGCATGAAGGGCACGGGTTCGAAAAGTAATGCTGCCTTTGTTGTGTTTTGTAAAGGTTTCAAAAATATGTTTAAGGCGTTGTATACCTTCAAAATTATTTGGGTTTTTCACATCAATCGATGAGGATAGTCTAAAGCCATGGTCGGGTATTATGTTTTTTACATCAGGATTGTACATAAAATAAGGGGTGATAAGGGTAATCAATGGCGAAAGCTGTACGCCCTTTTTGGTAAATCCTTTGCTTTGTTCCCCGACATCTTTAACGGCTTCGCGTTTGATTTGGACCATCATCATATCTCCCTCTTTGAGGGATTCTTTTTTAGAGTGTCTGTTTTTTTTGATGTGGGATATATTCAAAATACCAGGGCGCTCAAGGCCAATATCCACGAACGCAAAAGAAGGGGTTGCGCGTTTTACGCGACCCCAAAAAATAGATTCTGCGTGATCCTGTTTTGATAGATCATCAACATCAAAAGCAATAAAGGTCGTACCGTCATGAACAGCCATCTCACGAAGGTTTTCAACGCGGTGGCAATAAAGGTTCATTTTTGCCTGAACGTAATGCGCCCTTTAGAAAGATCATAAGGGGTCATTTCTACGGTAACTGTATCGCCCACAAGCACGCGAATACGGTTTTTCCGCATACGTCCCGATGTGTGCGCCAAGATGACGTGATCATTTTCTAGTTTAACCCGAAACATAGCATTGGGGAGTAATTCTGTGACAACTCCGGTGAATTCAATGAGATCTTCTTTTGACATGCCTTGCCTATGTTTGTTTCTATCAATTCTTAGATGCCCCTATTTCATGGATTCGTCAAGGTTTATTCGATGTGACCGTGATGTTTTTTGTGGGAAGTGTTGCTTAAAGCTTTGTATTTTATCTCCACTTATGACGATTAAGTCTTCTTGGATGCTTTATTTTTTCTCATTTTACTCGAATGCCACCAGGGTAATTTTTTGCTGGTTGGTGTTTTTACTATATAAACCCGCTGTAAGGACCTTTAAACAGTATGCCCTGGTTTAACACGCGTTGGCCATGGATGATGAAGATCACCAAGGTGGCATGTGATGGTATTCACGGTGAGACGAATTTCACTTTCGCCGGAAAAAAGTAAATGCACATGAGCATAGCCAGGCTTTGCCTCAGGTGGATGCTCGTTGGCTTGGATACTGAGGAGATTCAATGGGTGAAGAGCGATTGTATCTTCGAGTCCTTTGAAATGAATGGATTGAACACTTCTAAAACACAAACCTGAATGGACCCGGTGATAAAGAGGTTTATCCTCAAAAAAATGCCCATCATGCTCCCAGCAAAAACGATTACACAGAGCACTAAATGTTCCTTCCCCATGATCAAAATGAAGTCCATGAAGGGGAAGGAGGGCGTCTTGGACGTGGGCTGCTATAATGTGCAGGTCCTCACGGTCCTTAGCCATAATTTTAAGCAGAGGCAGGTGATGTGTATCCAAAAGAGCTTTCTCCCATTTGTGTGATGCATTGAATAGGGGCACCACATTGTCTAAGTTTATTCTCCACGGATTCCTAGCCACGATCAAGATGGTAAATGCGATCAATGATGGTTTCTATTTTTATTTCCCATGAAATGCGTGTGCGTGATTTTTTTGCAACGGCCTCCAAACTTCTCTTAATTAAGTTCGTTTTCTTTTTTTATTTTTCTAGGCCATCTATCACCCTAATTGAGTGAGTTTATTAAAAAATAGGACTAATATCATGGGGTGTTTTAAGAAATGGTCGGCGTATCTTATTATGCTTATAACAGCTATTAATGTTATTGAAGCAAGGGATCGGGAAGAACAGCCCTTAGATGAGGTGTCATGTGCAAAAAAATTAAGAGAATGGATAGAGTATGATCAGATTCCGTCAGATAATGAAATAAACACAATTGTTCAAGCTGCGGATGGCATGATATCTAGCCCCCAATTTTGTGAAAATGATGGGCCTCATTATTTGGACGCATTGCGCCAAAAATATGGTTTGCCTGTAAAAAAGACCTATAGATCTCATGATACGTTCTTCACTATTAATGAACTAATTCATGGTGTGGGGGGGCTTTTTACACCACGTATGGTTACTGGTACTCTCCTGTTGACGTGTGTCGTGGCTACTGTCAGTGAACCTTTGCAATGTTTGGCAAATGCAACAACTTCAGATCCTGCAACACTTGAGATGATTGAAGCGGTTGCTGCTATTGTAATGTCCGTTTTTACACCTAATACACTACCTACGTGTACACCTCCTTGTGTTTTTTATGATCCATGGAAAAATCTTGCAGATAATATGTATAAAATTCCCTACTCTGCAGGGGCCCCTAACCCCTTTATGCAATTTGACCCAACACAAGCTCTCCCTTGGAACAGAAGACGCTCTTGTTATTAACGTCGAAGACATCCTTTCCCACAGTATTTTCTGAATGCTCGTAAGCAATGATAATACTGTGGCAGAGATGGCGTTAATGAAAAGCACCTGTAACAAAAAAAAGATTCTAAAGAGAGCTCTCTTTAATCTCCTGTGATGCGTTCAATATGGGCACCACATTGTCTAAGTTTATTCTCCACGGATTCATAGCCGCGATCAAGATGGTAAATGCGATCAATGATGGTTTCTCCTTCGGCAGCAAGACCCGCCATAACGAGGGAAACAGACGCTCGAATATCCGTTGCCATAACGGGAGCACCTTTGAGAGGTGTACCACAGCGAACAAGGGCACTGGATCCATGAACTGTGATATTCGCACCCATGCGGCAAAGTTCTGGGACATGCATAAATCGGTTTTCAAAAATCGTTTCCGTAATCATGGATGCGCCCGTGGCAGAGGTCATCAATGCCATGAACTGTGCCTGGAGATCCGTTGAAAAACCGGGAAAGGGCTCCGTCATCATATCAACGCCCTTAAGATTTCCTGCCCGTGCGCTAAAACCATTTTCTGTGGGGGTAAAAATCATCCCCGCTTGTTCTAAAATACTTGTGACGGTTGGAATAAGGTCAAGAGATGTATTATCGAGTATCAGTTCACCCCTTGTTATGGCTGCGGCCATGGCGTAGGTGCCCGTTTCAATACGATCAGGCTGCACAGCGTGGGTAACACCGTGGAGGCTATCGACGCCTTCAATAATAATTGTATCCGTTCCCGCATGTTCAATTTTTGCACCCATAGCGTTCAAGCATTTGGCGAGGTCAATGATCTCGGGCTCACGTGCAGCATTAATGAGGCGTGTCGTCCCCGTTGCAAGCGTTGCTGCGAGCATAAGGTTCTCTGTGGCTCCAACAGAGATCATGGGCATGCTAACATCTGCGCCGCGAAGACCTGTGCTGGGGGCTGATGCGTGGACGTATCCTCCGTCAAGTTTAATAGATGCTCCAAGCTTCTCAAGTCCCATGAGGTGGATATCGACGGGGCGCGTTCCAATGGCGCAACCGCCGGGCAGGGAGACAACAGCCGAACCATGACGGGCGAGGAGAGGGCCAAGAACAAGGAATGACGCGCGCATGCGGCGCACAATATCATAGGGAGCCACATTACTTTTGAGGGTGCGTGTGCGCAAGGTCACGGTTGGCAGTGCTGTGTCAATCTCAACACCATGCTGATCAAGAAGTTCAAGAAGTGTATGAATATCCGCAAGATTAGGTACGTTTGTGAGTGTGACAGGCTCATCCGTAAGAAGAGTGACAGTTAAGAGGGGGAGGGCGGCATTCTTAGCGCCACTAATGTTAACGTGTCCATTAAGAGGTGTTCCACCAAGGATGCGAATTCTATTCATACTATCTTTTTTGATTGTTTTCTTTGGCAAAAGAATAGGGTTTTTAGCCTCTTTTTGCAAGGAGGAGTTGTGGGGTAAAACACCAATTCTAATGAATTGATGCTTGATAGAATATACTTTTAGAAATGCTGATTAGAGAGTTTTATTTTTTAAAAGGAAGTATTCTAATGGATTTAAGGTTTAAAGAGAGAATGCTTTTATAAAAAACTTGCAATTCAATTAAGATGTGGGTGGAAAAGTCCTTGTGGTCACATAGCTCAGAGGTAGACCACTCCATTGATGTCCTGGCGCGCGCAGGTTCAATCCTTTTTGTGGCCACCATTACTTTAAGTTTAGTCCTCCTTCAGTGCTCGCATCCATGCTGTCCAGTCCCTGGCACCGATGTCTTTTTCAAAGTTAAGGAGCTCGTTGCATGCCTGCACACATACGTCATGGGGAGGTAGAATAATGTCACGATTCATGGCAAGGGTAAGGCACTGGGTCTGACATGCGCGTTCTAAGTGATACGCATAAAAAACAGCCTCATGGAGTGTTGCTCCGCAAATGACAACGCCGTGATTGCGCAGCATAAGGATTTTCTTGTTCCCAAGATCCGTTGCAATGGGCTCACCATTATCATGCGTAAGAGCAAGGGATTCGTAGTCATGGTAATTTATCTGTTCATAAAAATGAAGAGCCCATTGGCTGATGGGTAGCAGTCCTTCAGGAAGAGCTGATACGGCAATCATGGCGGGTGTGTGAATGTGAAAAACACTGTGAATATCAGGGCGTGCGCGGTAAATAGCGCTATGAATCACGCTTCCTGTGATATTAAAATCGCGCTTAGGTGTTGTTAATACATTGCCGAGAAGATCAAGTTCAAGAAGGGAGTCTGCTGTGACATCAGAAAAACGGTTGCCAAATTCCGAGAGATAAAAACCATCTTTTGATCGTGCTGATAAATGTGTATAGGTGTGGTCATCAAGATTGAGATGCGCTAGGATGGCGTAAGAAAGGGCAAGATTTTTCTTTTGCAAATTCATTTTTATATTCTGTATTATTAAAAAACTAAAGAGATTATAGTGAGATGCATTATGGTATTCAAGATAATTATTGTGTTTATTGAATTAAATTTTTGATAAATTATCACAACCTCTTTTTTTATGTTTTACCGCCAATAAGACGAAAACAGATAGCTCTAAAAAATGGAGATAATCTTCAGACCTTCTCGAATTTCTGAGATATTATTAAACTCAGAGCCTTGAAAAAAATTCCACCAGCCCTTTCCTTCATAGGCCGATTGCACTATTTTTTGCACCCAAGGAATGAAATTGTCCTCTGTAAAATAGTTTTTGTACTCACTGGTTTTTTCAATATCAGCCAATGACGAAGCAATCATATGGGGGTGTGTTTCAAGGGTTTTTTGAATACAATCGTTACTAAAAAAAGTGACCAGTCGCCCTAATTTCATATAAAAATCGCCATGCATGAGTAACTTATCATACACATACTCACTGGGTTGGTTTTTCACCCGCAAAAGGATCCAATTCGCTAAGGTGACGTTACGCGCAGGGATACATCCACCATGGGAAAAGGCGTTATAGAAAAAATCCCTAAAATAGAGAGGATTCTTTTCAAGCCAAAGAAGTGCTTGGTGAAGCATTTTTACACCGTCTGTCAAATGGGTTTCAAGGGTTGCAAATGCTACCTCTTTTTCTATGGCATCCGTAGGTAAAACATCAGCAAGGGACATATAGGAAGGGTTTTCAAAAACCGGCATATAACTGACGCCCAGACGGTTTTGAAGAAACACTGCATAATCTTCTATGACTGCTCTAAAGCTTTCACTGGATCCTTTTGTAACCTTAATAGGCCAAGTATAATTTTTTGATGGAATATCTTCACCACGTTCTATTTTAGACCAGACATCTTTTGCATAAGCCATGATGTGATCTTTCTCATTCCATAAAGATTGAATCGTTTTGATATGACCTATGATTTCCTTGTAGTCATCATCTTTACCCTCTTTAATAAAGGCCTGTTCAAATGCCCTCAGTTCCCTAAAAATACGATCGACAATTTGATTGGCATCGATTGCGCTATGGATGTGCGATGGAAAAAAAGTAATAGTCGTTTGTGGCAAAGGCGTTGCGATCATTTTTTCTGGCGGAAGATTAGACTTTGTTTCTAAAAATTGTTTGAGAGAGCCTTGCATGCTTTGGATATCGAGAGAATCGTAGTTGAATTGCGCAGGAAGATGTTTTTCAAAGCGCTTTTTGGCAAGAATGATCATATTAGATGTATTTTGTGCTGTTTTGTTAACCTTGGAACTTAATGTTATTGAGAGGGTTGGTGGATTGATATCTGGATACAATATGGGATGCAGATGGTGCTTATTCATTTTCTCGAATGTTTTGAGATAAATATAAAAAGCTTTTGCTTGATCGTTGTTTTTATTGTGCGTAAGAAGTGTATCAATAGCATTATTTTTCAATGTGCCAATGATAGCGATGAGAGGAAGGATAAACTTTTGTTCTTCCTCAGAGGGCCCTTTTTTAGATACACCATGAATATCGCCGCATAACACATCCATCATACTGTCAGCCCATATAGCATCAAAATCAGGTAAATCTTCTAATGTGGATTCTAAAAAACTATTCACAGCATCTGCTATGGCCTCCATTCCTGAATTTTTAGGAAAGGTATGGGGTATTGCATGGGTGGCTAGTATCATTGATGCGTATAAAACAACTATTCGAGCGTAAAACATTCCAGAAATTTTTTTGTACATTGTACCTTGTAGGTATTATGGATGACA
>JAIESS010000197.1 GCA_019745755.1 Alphaproteobacteria bacterium | reverse complement strand
TAGGCTCTTCTTTTTTGGCCTCGTCTTTGTGCTCTTCTTTCTTCATGTCATCTTTGTGAGCACCTTTGGCGGCTTTCTTAGCCTCTGCATCAGCTTTTTTCTTAGCTGCAGCTTGACGTCTTTTATCAGCCTTTGCGTGCTTTTCCGCTTTATCCGCATTCCACTTACATGTGGCATCAACTTCTTGAAGAAGAGCGGTATCTGTATCGTTTAACTTATCAATGTTACCAAGATCAGTTTCAATTTTGTTTACATAACCATTAGCAACAACTTTTTCTGCTTCACCAGAAACTGCCTCAACATCTTTCTTTGCTTTTTCAGCATGAGCGGCACAGGATTTTTTAACATCATCCTTTTTTATTTTCTTGGCCTTGTGATGATGGGGTACTGCGGGGGCTTCAACGCCTACCATCGCATCCACAGGTGCATTGTTGGAAGAAACAGCATCGTTATCGCCACCAGATTCAGCAGATACTAATGCTGTTGTTGTTAAAAGTGCTGCGAGGGTATAAAGTACGTTTTTCATAAGATTTAAGTCCTTTCAAGGGGTGAACAATTACATCACTAAAATTCTAACATCTTTTTAAGCAAATGGAAGAGTTGTTTATATCTCATCAAGAGTTTTTCACATTTCCCGTGCCATTTATGCTAAGAGTGTAACAGTTAAAAAGTTAATATTTCCTTAAGATTGCAAAAAAAACTGACACTTATCCTTGAAAAAGAGCAAATTGCGTCCATGGCGCCACGATTGGATCTTGCTCTTTTGCCGTTGTTTCAGCTCAAATATCCTGAGCTAACGCGTAATACTTTTCAGAGATTGATTGAGGCTGGTGCTCTTTTTCTTGAGAATACTCCTATTACAAAGTGCAACATAAAAGTCACAGAGGGCACTTATTCTTTATCTATACCAGATCTAACGCCGTCCCATATTCTTCCGAAGGCCATGCCCATGGATATTATTTTCCATGATGAGGACATTATTGTTATTAATAAGCCTGCTTACTTAAGTGTTCACCCAGGAGCGGGTAATAGTGATCATACCCTTGTCAATGGTCTTCTCCACGAATTTGGGGAGTCCTTATCGGGAATAGGGGGCATTCAACGACCAGGGATTGTCCACCGCTTGGATAAAGATACGAGTGGCCTTATGGTTATTGCAAAAAATGATCTGGCCCACCAAAAACTCTCGGCACAATTTGAAGATAGAACTCTTTCGCGAACGTATATCGCTTTTGTTTTTGGCATACCATCTCCCCGAAAAGGAACCATCGAGACACACATTGCCCGCCATCCAACACACCGTCAAAAAATGGCTGTCTCTAAAGGGGCACGGGGAAAGATTGCTATTACACATTATAAGGTGCTGGAGCGTTTTATGATCGATGAGAATCCAATCTTTTCGTTTTCAAAAGTCGAGTGCAAGTTACAGACAGGACGAACACACCAAATTCGTGTGCATATGCACCACATGGGCCATCCTATTATTGGTGATCCAGTGTATGGAAAGTCAACACTTTCAAAAAAATGGCCAGAGATTATAAAGAATTTTCCCCGCCAAGCGCTCCATGCAGCGGCCCTGCAATTTGCTCATCCTCGTACAAATGAACTTATGACTTTTTCCGCGCCTCTTCCTGATGACATGCTCCGTCTCGCTCAACTGAGTGAGCGTATGATGGGTGAAGGGTGAGAATGGGTATGCACCATCACTTCATAACAAGCGCTTCATTAAATCGGTGGGAAACAATATTTTTAAGAAAATGAGGGACCCGACCCCCATTTTTTTTAATCTCTTCTAAAAGAAATCTGTTATGTATACATCTATCCTGCTAATTGATTCAACACGTAGGGCAAGATACCCCCTGATCTGAAATAACTTACCTCATCGGATGTATTTATATTGAGTGTAAGTTCCACGGTTTGACTGTCGGTTTCTGAATAATGAATAATCATGGGAACGGTCATACCGGGATGAAAACCATTTTCTAGCTCCACAAGATCGATAATCTCATGCCCTTTTAGGTGAAGCGTTTTGCGGTCCACACCCTTGGGGAAAAGCAGGGGTAGAACCCCCATACCCACAAGGTTTGATCTGTGAATACGCTCAAAGCTTTCCGCAATAACAGCTTTAACCCCAAGGAGACGGGTTCCCTTAGCCGCCCAATCCCGCGACGACCCTGTACCATACTCTTTACCCGCAATCACAACAAGGGGCGTGTTTGTTTTTGCATAAAGTTCCGCCGCTTCAAAAATAGGGACTTGTTTATTGGATGGATAGTGTTTCGTTACACCTCCCGTTGTATAGCTCTCTATATCTTGTAATATTTCATTTTTAATACGGATATTGGCAAATGTACCACGCACCATAATATCATGGTTGCCTCGTCGTGCGCCGTAAGCGTTAAACTGTGCCGGTGTAACGCCACGCTCTTGAAGAAAATGACCGGCAGGACTAGTTGCTTTTATATTACCCGCGGGAGAAATATGATCCGTTGTAATGCTATCCCCAAGAAGGGCTAGAATACGTGCACTATTCACATCCTGAACCTTAAAATGACCTTCCCTAAAATACGGTGGATTCTTGACATACGTACTCTTATCATCCCAGGCATAAGTTACGGTGGCAGCATTTGCAAAGGATTTCCAAACACTATCTCCTTCGAACACGGAGGCGTATTGGGTTTTGTACATCGCCGGTGTCATGTGAGAACGAATAGCTTCTGCAATTTCCTTGTTACTTGGCCATATATCCTTTAAATAAACGGCATTGCCGTGAGTATCTGTACCAATGGGATCCTTTGTTAAATCTTTGAGGAGTGTTCCAGCAATGGCGTAAGCCACAACAAGGGGTGGGGATGCAAGATAATTCGCCTTAACGTACGGGTTCACGCGCCCCTCAAAATTACGATTTCCTGATAAAACAGCGGAAACGGTCATATCATTCGCCTCAATGGCTTCGGTAATAGGGGCATTGAGAGGGCCTGAGTTACCAATACACGTGGTACAGCCGTAACCCACATGATAAAATCCAACAGCCTCCAAATCCTTTAAAAGATCTGCTTGCTTAAGATAATCAATGACGACTTTTGATCCTGGCGCAAGAGATGTCTTCACCCATGGTTTTGCATTAAGGCCCAGCGTATGTGCTTTTCGAGCAAGAAGCCCTGCCGCCATCAATACGGCGGGGTTAGATGTATTGGTACAGCTTGTAATAGCTGCAATCACAACATCACCGGAGGTAAGATTGTAGGATTCGCCCTTTACGGGTACAGTTTGTGCGGGTTCACCCATAAAGGTTTCACAGGATGCCTTTGCATCTTCTAAAAGGACTTTATCTTGGGGACGTTTAGGACCCGCGATGGTAGGGCGAATAGTACTGAGATCAAGGTGAACTGTATCGGCATATTCAGGATCGGCATAGTCCGCATCTGTTGTGCTATGGCGCCACATATATTGAGCTTTTGCATAGGCTTCGACAAGATCCACCTCAAGATCGGATCGCCCTGTAAAACGTAGATAATCAAGTGTTTCATTATCAATGGGGAAAAAACCACACGTCGCACCATATTCCGGCGCCATATTGGCCACAGTGGCACGGTCCGCAAGGCTAAGGTGATCAAGGCCATCACCAAAGAACTCAACAAATTTGCCGACAACCCCCTTGGAACGCAAAATATTCGTAACGGTCAGAACAAGGTCCGTGGCTGTAACACCCTCAACAAGTTTTCCTGTCATTTTAAAGCCAATGACTTCGGGAATCAGCATGGAATAGGCCTGCCCCAACATGGCTGCTTCGGCTTCGATGCCGCCCACTCCCCATCCAAGAACAGCAAGGCCGTTCACCATGGTTGTGTGACTGTCTGTCCCCACAAGGGTATCAGGGTAGACAACCGTCGTTCCATCATCCCTCTTTTGTTGAAAGACAACCTTAGCAAGATATTCAAGATTCACCTGATGACAAATACCCGTCCCTGGTGGTACGACGCGAAAATTCTTAAAGGCCTTTTGCCCCCAACTGAGAAAACGGTAACGCTCAATATTACGTTCATACTCAGCCTTCACATTCTCTGAAAAAGCATCCTCTGTCCCAAAATGATCCACAATGACGGAGTGGTCAATAACAAGGTCCACGGGAATAAGGGGATTGACCTTCGTCGCATCCATTCCCTTTGCATGCAGAGCATCACGCATAGCAGCCAAATCCACAATAGCCGGCACACCTGTGAAATCCTGCATCAACACGCGGGCAGGGTGAAAACTCATATCCACATTCTTTTTATACGCATGGATATCAAGAAGCGCGTTGATAATCAATTCCGGTGCCTTATGACGCATCGCATTTTCAAGCAATATTTTTTGAGAGAAAGGCAGTGTTTTTAAATGAATGCCGGGGTGTTTGGCTTCTAGGGATTTAAGGGGAGCATAATGGAATGTTTGACCGTTGACGTTAAGCTCTGCAAGCTGATGTTTCATAAGGCGCTATCTTTTGAAAAAATTTTCCTAAAATACATTGTATATGCAAACTCTACGAAAATACAGGGGGTTTTGAAAACTATGGTTTCGGGGGAGTGTAGTGGTAATTAAAGATGTAATGCCAATGTCCAGCTAGATCACGACGATCATTAATCGCTTGACTTCTTTTTGCAGAGATGTATACTAAGTAAGAGTTTTTAGTGCTTCTTACCTAGTTTGTTTTTAATGTCTCAAAAAAGCGTCTTTGACACAATCCCCAATGATTTCCTCGCGATTTCTCAAGTGATTTCCAAAAAGTTAAAGTGGCCTGTATTGACTAAGGGTAGACCTATTGTTGGGAAGGCAAAACTCACACGGCTGCGTCAAAACAGCCATAACATCGATCACGAAGGAGAGTAAAATGGCAACAGGTATTGTCAAATGGTTTAACCCAACAAAAGGTTTCGGATTTATTCAGCCAGAAGCAGGCGGAGCAGACGTTTTCGTTCACATCAGTGCATTAGAGCGTGCGGAAATTTCCACACTCAATGAAGGCCAACGTGTAAGCTACGAAATTGCAACAAACAAAGGCAAAACTTCCGCAGTAAACATTAAGCTTGTTTAATATTATTTAGATAAGCAAATACAATAGTTTAAACAACTGTTGTATTAACTGACCTTCGGTCCCATCTATTAAAAAGAAGGCGCCGGAGGTCTTTTATCCTCTATCCTAAAACAGCGCCAGAGGAATGACGAGTCTTAAGGGAATCCTTTTGACGCGATATAAACATAACACAGAGGCTGAGCGTGTTTGGGGAGAGGTTCTTATACCTTGCCGTCCTAGTATATGCTTTCCTCATGATTAAAAAGGTAAATATACAACGATGACAATAGATAATTCTAATGCCAAAAAAACTACTCCCGTTGATTTTACATCGGGCTTTCAATCACTCGGACTGCATGAAGAGCTTCTCATTGCACTTGCAGACATGAAATTCATCACACCAACCCCCATTCAAGAACAAACTATCCCATCGGCACTCCAAGGGCTCGATGTCCTTGGTACAGCGCAAACAGGAACGGGGAAAACGGGCGCTTATGGTATTCCTCTTGTGTCTTATCTCTTTAACAACCCAAAAGGTATGGCCCTTGTTCTTACACCAACCCGCGAGCTTGCTGTTCAGGTTTTACAGATGCTTGATCAACTCATGGGCAAAAATAAAGTGTCAAGAACGGCACTTCTTATTGGTGGCGAGTCCATGCCAAAGCAACTCAAGCAGCTGGGCGCACGGCCGCGCCTTATTGTAGGGACACCGGGGCGTATTAATGATCACTTGACGCGTGGATCTCTTAAATTAAATGCGTGTCAGTTCCTCGTTCTTGACGAGACGGACCGTATGCTTGACATGGGTTTTGGTGTGCAGCTTCAAAAGATTGTGAAATTCCTTCCGCCTCAACGCCAAACATTGATGTTCTCCGCCACGATGGCACCGAATATTATAAAAATTACCGAAAGCTATCAACGAAAAGACGTGGTACGTGTTTCTGTGGGATCCACAACACTGCCTATGGATAAAATTAAACAAGAAAATATCCGCACAACAGAAGCTGAAAAATACGATAATCTTATGACACAGCTTAACAAAAGCGAAGGGACGTTCATTGTCTTTTCAAAGACAAAGCATGGTTCTGATCGCCTTGCCAGCAAGCTTCGCAATAGCGGTCATAATGCGGATGCTATCCACGGCGATCTTCGTCAACGTGAGCGTGACCGTGTGATTAAAGACTTCCGTAATGGCAGTATTCGCGTCCTTGTTGCAACAGATATCGCTGCACGCGGCCTTGATATCCCTCATATTGAAGTGGTCGTGAACTACGATCTCCCACAATGTCCGGAAGATTATATCCACCGTATTGGTCGTACGGGCCGTGCAGGTGCCGATGGTATGGCGGTCAACTTGATTACAAACCAAGATAATGCAAAATGGCGTGCAATCTGTAAATTGATGGATCCAGCAGGCGCGAATGATTCTGCGGATGCTCCTCCTCATTTGAAGCGCAAAAACAAGGGTGGCAGTGGTCGCTCACCGAGCAATAATGAGGGCCGTTCACGCAGCAGTGGTGGTGCACGTCATGGCGGCGGATCACGCCGTGAAGGTGGAAACAGTTCTGAAGGTCGTCAAGCACGCCCTAGCAATGGTGAAGGCCGCTCAGCAGGCAATGGGCCACGCCGTGAAGGTGGTGAAGGACGCCCAAAGAAAGCAGGCTTTTCAGGGGGGCATCGCGGTCAGCGTAGTAACTCTGGTGGTAACTCCAACCGCGCCGCTTAAGGCACTTTTTAATTAAGATGCATCGCAATGCCTTGGGAGAGATCCTAGGGCATTTTTTATGCCCATAAAAGTCCTCTTCTCGATCTAATTCTAAAAAAATTGAGACATTTAACTAACGAATACTAAAAAATGAGTCTATGAGCTCAGACATATTGGAGGGGTTGTTTTGGGAGAAATGAAAGAGCGTTAAAGAGGCATGAACCATAATGATGCTTCTATTGGAAGCCTCCATAATTTTCATGGTTTCCCTTTTAAATAGCGCTGCCAAAGTTCTCATGATTTTGCTTAATAGCAGCCGTCAAATCTTTGCCAAAAGAGTGTCGATTTTCAGGCAAACATCGAAAAACTCCTCCCACTTGATACCATGGAGAAATATCAACGATTCACTTTTACTCTGCCCCGTATGATCAAAATGAGAGAAAAGCCTAAAGCCCTTTAGTCTTCGAAAAAAATGTTCGATCTTTTTGCCTCCTTTATCAAAAATCTTATGGTTTAAGGCAGTTAGATGTTGGAGAAAAAGCTTCAGAGCCCTATTTGGCAAAGGACTAATGGGTGGGATATCTCACTTTGTTTTCTTCTTCACAGAATAGGCCTTCTCGGACGTAGCCCGATTAATCCAAATACCCTCTCTTGCCACGGGCCCTCATCCAGTCCTCCAGTGATCTTCTCATCCCCTAACAGGGCTTATGGGGCACCGCCACGCCATGACATATCCAAAAACAATCTCGACGTGCAATATCCGAGGGAGGTCGTACGTCATAGTATTGATTGGAAATATAACCGTTCTCAAGAAAAATCTCCTTGGAAAGACACACAAAGATTGATCAACGCTTGTATTCGTCTATACTGCATTACGTATCTGCTGTACAGACTGACTCCGATTGGTCCCGGCCTCACCGGATCTTACTAACCACTAGGATTAGGATCAGGTTATCACTGGGGTGGTTAAGAAAGAGTAAAGAAAAGTCAGAAAAATGACATGGCAAAACACTGTTTTTGATTATCTGCACCATACCATTGACTCAACAGCAATGTGTATACTTGCTGTCTCAGGAGGGGTTGACAGCATGGCTTTGCTCCACCTTATGCATCATTATGCTCCTCATCGTATTATTGCAGCAACAGTAGATCATGGTCTTCGCCTCTCATCTTTTGACGAGGCACATCAAGTACAACAGTGGTGCGCAGCTCTTGGGGTTCCCCATGTGATTTTGCATTGGAAGGGGAAGAAGCCAAACACAGGCATTCAGCGGCAAGCAAGGGATGCGCGCTATGATGCTTTATTAG
>JAIESS010000194.1 GCA_019745755.1 Alphaproteobacteria bacterium | reverse complement strand
ATACAATCATTAGCCTATGTCGCTCTTTAACTTTACCTATACAATTGTTGGCTCGAATCGCGCACGCCTTGGCATCCTCACAACCCCCCATGGCGTCATTGAAACACCAGCATTTATTTTTTGTGCAACCAAGGCTTCGATTAAGGGGGTGACACCCCATATGATGAGAGATGCCGACACACAGATTATTCTCTCCAACACCTATCACCTTTTTCTTCAACCAGGTGCGGATATTGTGGCAAAAGCTGGTGGACTGCATAGATTCATGGGATGGGATGGGCCCATGCTCACGGACTCCGGCGGTTTTCAGATTTTTAGCCTCGGTCATGGCTCAGTGAGCTCTGAGATTAAGGGTAAGCGCAACACTCACCGCCCCCAGACTCTTCTTAAAATTACGGAGGAAGGAGCGAAATTTAGGTCCTATATTGACGGAAAAATTCATCTCCTTACGCCGGAAAAATCCATCGAGACTCAAGTCAAACTGGGGGCTGATTTGATTGTGAGCTTTGATGAGTGTACCCCTTTTAATGTGGATAAAAACTATACAGCCAAGTCTATGCGCATGAGTCATCGTTGGGGTGTGCGTTCCCTCGCTGAATTTCATCGCCTTGAGGCTGAGCAAAAGCAACGGCTTTACGGTATTATTCAGGGTGGCGTGTATGAAGATCTACGCTTAGAATCCTGTGATAATGTGAATAATTATCCCTATTTTGGCCATGCCATCGGCGGATCTCTTGGAGCAGACAAAACACAAATGTACGATGTGGTTACAATGACCGCGAGCAAGCTGGATCCAAAGCGCCCCATCCATTTGCTTGGTATTGGTGGCGTAAAGGATGTGTTTAAGGGCGTGGAGCAGGGGATCGATACCTTTGACTGTGTTCACCCTACGCGTTTGGCCCGTCACGGCGGTGCTCTTGTACGACCCCCCAATAATACAGTGAAAAGGCGTGATAATATTAATCTCAATAATGGTTGGTGTCGTGATGATCATACCCCCATCGAACCGGATTGTGGGTGTTATACATGCAGCCATTATTCCAAGGCTTACCTCCATCATCTCCTTAAAGCTGGTGAGCTTCTGGCTCACACCCTCATTACTGTCCACAATGTTTTTTTTATGAACCGTTTGATGAAGGCTGTACGAACAGCCCTTTCATCAGCTAGGCTTAATACTATCTATTCGGATTGGGTTAATGATGACTAAATGGTTCGGCATTTTTATGTAAAATTTTTCCTCCTCCTTTTCCTTTTTGCAGGAGAAGGAGACGCCTCTGAATTTCTTCTTCAAACGGAACGGACACTGATCAGGGTTCGTCATTTTTACACAGATCCATACATCTCTCACAAAGGTCTGTGTGTTTTAAATGAGGGAGTCAATGTGCGTAAGACCCCCTATAAACGAGGACTCTTCTTTTCTGCTTTTAAACACAAAACGGAGAAATTGATTGCCAGCATTGATTTTTTTGAGTTTGAAAAACAAGAACGGATTTTTGAACTAGCGATTGCTGTGGATAGCACATATCAAGGTAAGGGATATGCTCCTGAAATTTTAAAACAGCTCTTGCCCCATTTATCAAACACACTTAAAAATTGCCTTATCGTTGCCCAATGCGACTATGTGACAGAAGAGAAGGAGCCGACAATGCTAAATGACATGTTTGGTATTTTTCTCTCAACTCCAAGTTTTTTAGAACGTGGTGGAATGACCTATTTTGGAACCAACGCATGGGGCTTTAAAGGATATTATTATGCACCACTCCATAAAACTTATAGAGAGACACTCGATCATCTTGGCATCACCCCAGACCCGAGGACAGAGTTTTATCCACGCCAATGGGGTCTGTGAAACTGGATGAAAAAACTCTTCAATTTCTCCTTCTGTAATCAATAAATCTTTCACCCGCTAAATTGTTCATCTTTAAATGACAAAAACATGACTATAATTGCATAATAAAAAAACATAAAACGGATTGCTTTCATTCTCCATACGATAAAATGTGGACTAAAAACACAAAAAACGTTAGCTTCACAGATAATGTGTACCTGGTGTTACATTATCGTTAAAGATTTTTAAGACTTAGGGCCCTTTTCGAACTCATTACTCATTTTGTAGAAGAAGAAACATAAATCATGAAACTACCACAGCTTACCGTTAAGAACACAAAACGCTTTCAAGGTGGACATCCCTGGATTTTTTCCAATGAGATTGAGATGGACACCGACGCAAAAGCTCTGCCTAAGGGTTCCCTTGTGCGTTTAAACGATACGGGGGGGCAGTTTATTGCTTGTGGTTATTTCAATCCGAATTCTCTTATTGCTGTGCGTATTCTTTCACGCAAGGATCGCCCCATTAATGAAAAATGGTTTGCAGATGTTATGCAAAATGCTGCACGTGTGCGCGATGTTCTTATGGGGTCACCCTATTACCGTTTGATTCACGGTGAAGCGGACGGTCTTCCTGGGGTTGTTATTGACCGTTACGGTGATGCCTTTGTGGTGCAGTTGAACACGGCTGGTGCTGATATGCTGGGTGCTCTTATTGTTGGTGCTCTGGAGACGGTTTTTAGCCCCAAACATATTATTATTCGTCAAGATCAAAATATCCGAAAGCTTGAGGGTATTGACTTGATTGAGCCAGAAGATGCTATGACTAGCCTTCTTGTCGAAGGTGTTGAGGGTGGTATTCGTTTTGTGGCAGATATTACAGCGGGCCAAAAAACGGGTTGGTTTTACGATCAAAGGGATAACCGCAAGCTGTTTGCAAGCCTTGTTCGAGATAAGTCTGTGCTTGATTGCTATAGTTTTACGGGAAGTTTTGGTCTTTATGCAGCGAAGGCAGGGGCCGCCAGCGTTGTATGTTTGGATAGCTCCAAACCAGCCCTTGACATTGCTGAGAAAAATGCGGCCCTCAACAAGGTGACGCTACAAACAACGAACGGTGATGCGTTTCAAATGCTGCGTGATATGGAGCCGGCTTCCTTTGATTGTGTTGTTATTGACCCTCCCGCTTTTGTAAAAGTGAAAAAAGATTTTAATTCCGGTGTGAAAGGCTATGCCAAGCTTGTGGCCATGGCTCATAAATGTGTGAAAAAAGGGGGGTATCTTATGTTCACAAGCTGCTCCCATCACGTTGGACTAGAGGATCTACGCCAAGTTGTGCAACAGGGGTTGCGCACACGATCTGCTCGTATCATCAAACACCTTAGTGCCGGTATGGACCACCCCGTTCACCCTCATTTGCCGGAGACAAATTATCTGAAAGGATTTCTTATTCAGATGGACTAGAAGGAAAAAAACAGAGTTAACACCATCAGATCCTTTTAATCTTTCCATATAAAATCCCTCGTGATGTCCTTAATTTGCGAACAACCTGTTAGGGCCATCACATTCTGAAGCTCCTCTTGTAAAAGAGTAAGAGCACGAAGAACACCATCACTCCCTCTCACTGCAAGGGCCCATAAACTCGCTCGGCCAATGAGCGCTGCATCAGCACCAAGGGCGATGGCCTTGAAAATGTCGCTTCCCCGTGAAATGCCTCCATCAAGAAAAAGCATGAGTTTTTTACCTGCAACGCCCCGATGATCCTCCATCACATCAAAGGCGGATACCGTTTCGTCCAACTGCCGTCCGCCATGGTTCGACACAATGATACCCTTCACATTGGGGTGGGTGAGGGCTATGGCTGTGTCCCTCGGATCAAGCACACCTTTTAAAATAATGGGTAGGTCTGTCACCGTGGCAAGCCATTCTACGTCTTGCCATCCAATGGCGGGATCAATGAGATTGGCAAAATGGGCGGTAGAGTGGGGACAGTCATCAAAAGGAATGCCGAGATCATTAATATGGGAAAAATTGATATGATTTGGAAATTGAAGGGGCGAGGTCATTTCGCGCTCTCGTTTGCCATAAACCGGCGCATCCACAGTGAGGACAAGAGCCTTATAGCCAAGTTCCTCTGCACGCCTAATAAGACGAAGATTGGGTTTTCGGTCCTTGAGTAGATACATTTGAAGCCATAAAGGCATCTTTGCATTTGCAGCAATCTCCCCATAATCTGTGGAAGAGAACATGCTCACAATAAAGATTGTATTAAATCTATTGGCAGCGTTGAGCGTGGCAAGTTCTCCATCATGATGAAGGAGACGTTGATATGCCGTGGGGGCAATTAAAAGAGGCGCAGCAATGGTATCCTCAAAAAGAGGGACTGTTGTCGTTATGTTTTTTGTACATTGGAGTATGCGCGGGAGGATCAATAAGCGATGGGTGGCAGCGCTATTGCGCTTTAATGTATGTTCATCACAGCTTCCTCCATCAATAAAATGAAAGAGGTCCGGCGGTAAAAGGGTGCGTGCCTGATCATAGAATGTCCTAATATTTAAAATAGAGCCCATAGCTACCTTGATGTTTTTCTGTTCTTTATATGCTCGATACTATATATTATTTTTATAAAATTAAAAGCAACATGACAGGATCGAAAAAACATTAATCGCCGTTAACAAAATGTGCTTTTTGTGTAACACAGATCAACTTTGCCCCTTTTTATGTGCCGCAAAAAATTGATGTAAGTGTCAATCTCCTATATAAAAATAGATGTACAAGAAACACTTAAAGCATAAGCTTTAGGATAAGTTACAGTAGGAGTTAAATAATGAAGAAAATTTTAGCAATTCTTGCGCTTACAACAGTAGCAGCAAGTGCAAATATGACTGGTTTTTACGTCGGTGTTGGCGCAGTGACCGGTGCAACAACAGCAAGATATACTGATGCAGCAAACTCAGTTCCTGCAGCCCCTGCAGATGCTGGACCTAGCGTTCGCAATGACTCTGGAAAAACAAATTTTGGTGGTCGTATTGAAGCTGGTTACGGCATGACATTTGCTGGTTGCGGCTGGTTTGGCGTAAGCGTCTACACAACAGCTCTTAACACAAAAATGACATTAAATGATGTAACAAGCTCACCATCCAATGCTCTAAAATCAACAAGAGCTGTATTGAAAAATAGCTGGAACTATGGTCTTGAGTTTAAACTCGGTTATCACTTCACAAAAGATACCGTTGGTTTCGTCGGTATTGCTGCGGAAGCTGGTAAATATAAACTAGAGTGGACTCAATCCACTGTAAGTGCAACTGGTGTGTTTGCTCCAACACTTAGAGCAAGCAAGACTAAAATTTATGCAAAGCCAGTTATTGGTGTTCGCACAACAGGTCTTGGCGGCAACCGTAATCTCTTCTTAGAAGCAAAATATGGTTATGGTTTCTCAAATCGTGTAACATTAAACGTTGCTCAAAATGCTAATGGTCTTATCACGACAGCAGGCACAAACGGCCGTAAAGTTTCCGCACGTCCACGCACACATGAATTCTCAGTCACTCTCGGCTGGAGATTCTAATCCATCGATTTATCGATTGATTAAAAATAGTCCGGTTTTTCCGGACTATTTTTTTTATCTAATAATGAACATCCACATGAACACAACAGTGCATACTCTTTACATCTGTACAACCTGTAAAAAACGTGATGCGCATGACATTGTCATTGATCACAAAGCAGGGGAGGAATTCTATACTGCAATGCAAAATGCTTTTAAAACATGGGGGTATAAAGATCAGTTTACTCTTGTGCCGGTAGAGTGCTTGAGTGCCTGTAAAAAAGCCTGTGCCTTTGCTTTTCAAGCTCCGTCAAAATTTTCTTATGTTTTTGGTAATACAGACGATACTATGATCAATGATCTCTTGGAAATGGCTGAAATCTATATGTCAAAAAATGATGGTATTTTAAAAAAAATTCATCGCCCTGAGATATTTCGCGATAAAGTACTAGCACGGATACCACCACTCCGTTCATAATAAGCGCATGAAAAGAGCATACAATTCCCTTTTGGCAATGGATACAGTTGTTCCTACTCTATCCCTTTCTGGCAAGGCATGGCATTTTGCATCGCCGGATCAAGGGGATGTACAACATCTCATGGCCGCCCATAATATATCTGAAATGATTTCCCGGGCCTTACTACAGCTCGGTATAACGGGGAGTGATGCTGAGGATTTTTTAAACCCCAAGCTCAAAAATCTTCTTCCCGATCCTTTTATCCTCAAAGATATGGAAAAAGGCGTTGGTCTTGTTATAAAAACCATAGCAGCATCTCAAAAAATTGCTATTTTTGCTGATTATGACGTCGACGGTGCAACATCATCAGCCATTTTACGGCGTTATTTTCAAACTCTTGGCATTCAAACGGAACTCTATATCCCTGATCGTTTGGAAGAGGGCTACGGCCCTAATGTAGAAGCAATGCATACGCTTCACAGAAAGGGCATTAACCTTATTATCATTGTCGACTGCGGAACCCTTGCTTTTGAGCCGATCAAGGCAGCCTATGATCTTGGCATGTGTATTGTTGTGATTGATCATCATATGAGCGAGAATACGCTCCCAAAACAAGCCGCCATTATTAATCCCAATCGTTTTGATGAAGATGTAACACCATCCTATCTTAAGGACTTATGCGCAGCAGGCATGAGTTTTATGTTTATTGTTGCTCTTCAAAAAAGACTGCGTGAACAGGGCTATTTTCTAGAAAAAAATCATCAGCCGGAACCTGATCTCTTAAAGCTTTTAGACCTAGTGGCCCTTGGAACGGTCTGCGATGTGATGCCCTTGACATACCTTAATCGTGTGTTTGTAACACACGGACTTAGGCTCATGGGGAATACTCCAAGCCCTGGGCTCTCCTCTCTCATGACGGTGGCAGGGTGCCATACAGCCCCCACATCTTATCACCTTGGCTTTGTTTTAGGGCCTCGGATCAATGCAGGAGGGCGTGTGGGCGAAGCATGGATGGGAAGCTCTCTACTTTCATCGGATGATACTTCTGAAACAGATCGTTATAGCGCGCGTCTCAATGAACTCAACATTGAACGCCAAGGAATTGAGCGAATTATGCTGGATGAAGCCTATAACATGGTAGAGAACAATAAGCTTTATGAACGCCCTGTTATTCTCGTCTCTCATGATACATGGCATCCGGGGGTCATTGGCATTGCAGCGAGCCGTTTGAAGGAACGGTATAATAAACCAGCACTTGTGGTATCGTATATGATGGATAAGGCAATTGGAAAAGGTTCTGGACGTTCCATTGCGGGGGCATCTCTTGGTGATGCTATGCACGAAGCAGTCAAGCAAGGGCTTCTTGTACTTGGTGGCGGCCACGCCATGGCAGCGGGCTTTTCTCTTCATCGTGATCAATACAATAATTTTTATGATTTTATCTGTCATTACCTCGAAGCAGCTGTTGATGCTTTTGTGCCGCGTATCCAGACCATTGGATGGTTATCTCTCAGTGCGCTTACAATTCCTTTCGTAAAGTCGCTTAGCGTGCTTGAGCCCTTTGGTCATGGCAATCCTACTCCTAAATTCACCATTGGCCCTGTGAGCATCCGTTTTGTGAATACCTTTGGGCAAGGGCATGTTCGGCTTGTTGTGGAGGACGCCTATGGTAATCGTGCAAAAGTTACACATTTTAGGGCAGAAGCCATGCCCTATTACGATCTCCTCCTGAGCCGCCAGGGGATGTTCTATTTCTCAGGTTCTCTTAAAATTGACGCGTGGAATAACCGTGAAGAGGTTGCTTTTATGGTTGATGATGTTGCACAAGAAGAAGAGAAAAAAATTCTAACCATGTAGATAGCCCCCTTTTTCTACTTCTTTTGTGGGATACAATTTCGTCTTCTCACTCCAGGCCTGACTCAAACCTTATTTTGCAGTTAAGGGGCCAAGAATCATGATCATTTGACGCCCTTCAAGCCGTGGTGAATGTTCGACCTTTGAGATACTCTCAAATTGCACACGCACCTGGTCCAAAACCCCCATGCCGATTTCTTGGTGAGAAAGCTCGCGGCCACGAAAGCGCATGGTGACCTTCACCTTATTACCTTCCATCAAAAAACGTTCAATGGCCTTACACTTCACAAGAAGGTCATGATCATCAATCATAGG
>JAIESS010000201.1 GCA_019745755.1 Alphaproteobacteria bacterium | reverse complement strand
CGCACAATCTGTTCATGCTAGGTACCCTACAATACCAATTATTTACTACAGCCGGTGTGGTATGAATCTTTATCTTAACATGCTCAAAGCCATGGAGGAGGAGTGCCCTAATATGCCCATTGGCATGGGAGTTTGGCAAGGTGAAAATATGGCTTCACTAAAAGATTACACAAATATTCCTTTACAGGGAAATCTTGATCCCACACTACTCGTCACAGGCGGCAAGGCCATGGGAGATGCAGCTGTTACGATTTGTAACAGCATGCAGGGCCACCCTTTTATTTTTAATCTTGGTCATGGCATTATCAAGGAAACACCAGTGGATCATGTGGCCCAACTGATTAAAATTGTTCGGGCTCACACGTATTGATGTTGCTGCAAAATATGTCACATAATATCTAGCTCTTCCACAAAGCATTCATTTGATAGAGCGTGTTGTTGTCCATGGCCTGAATATACTTAATAGAAAAGTGTGGATATTTCACATGTGTTATAACGATCATGTTGTTTCTTTGTTCATCATTCCACAGGGACGGATAAGGAATGGACACACTCGTATTATCAATATAAGACTTTAGATAATCGATGGTATCTATAGCTGTTGTAGGGTTCAGATCTAATTGTTTTTCGGCATTGCATTTGTATGTAAAAATTGGAACAGTGAAAGGAATTCCAAGAGCCTTTGCAATAATTTGACCATGATACCGCCCGGTTACAACATGATGGGAACGCGCCACAATATCCGTTGCTGTTTGGGGTGTCAGATCAGATGATCGTATGGGTGTTTTTGCATAGCGAACTTGCTTAAGTTTATCCGACAATGTATCCCCCATATAGACAATAGCATTGGGAAAATACTCCCGTGTTTTTGTCGCAAAGAGATCCCATTCTTTGAAATCTTTCTGCATTCCTGGTTTTTCAAGACCGCCCCAGTTCATGACAACAAGCTTTGATGACGGAAATTCGTGCAATTTTTGATGAATAATATCCCTTACACGATCCATTTCCACAGAAGCAGACCCCGTTTGAATGAGGGTAATGTATTTCTTTCTCTTACTACGATCTTGTTGAATGAGGGATGGATAAATATAGCCAAGATCAGGTTTAAGATAGATACGGTCACGAACACTTTCTCCTAATACCTGACTTAAAAGAGTATAATCTTGGAGACTGCGCGGAAAAATAAGAGACGCTTTTCGCATAAGATCTGCTGAGCTTCCCATTAGTTCCTCTGCTTGGGAAGCTGTTAGTTCTTGCCTGCTCGTTTGAAGTCCCACAGACACAAGAAAAAAGGGTTTATTACGAGCAACAGCTTTTTTCATGTAATAATTAATGGAGGATCCACTTTCAGGAAAATCCTTAAGGATCCCGCCACCCCCTATGATAAGGGCATCAAAATCAATATCCTCATCCGGACGGCTCATCCCAACATACTGACCTGAGGCATTCATACGAAGGGTATCAGGAACAGTGTACAGGTCAAAAACGCCCCCTAATGTATGTGTGAAAACCTCCTTATAGATCCGGTCACCGATATTGCCATAGTCATAGGCACCAACGGCGAGTACTTTTTTACGTGCATCGTTAAGGCATGCCTTACACTTTTTCCCCTTTACCACAGGTGCAGGTGGAAAAGATTCACCCTGCTTCACAAGAGGAACATCACGTCGGCATCCATGACATGTAAGCTCTTTCAGATAAGGAATACCAATTTTATCTAAAAGCCCATAATAATAAAGGGCACGATACGCCATAGTACCGTTGGCACTCAAATGTTCATGAAATAATCCCGTTGCTTGAGTGTCATCAATTTCAGGAGCCCATGCAACGGACTTTGCAAGATCCTCGGGTGGGCTTATTGTTTTGGTTCCATTGAGTAATGCCATGACTTGAAACCATACATCATCGGCACACGGTGTAAGTTGCTTAAAATTACTTACATTAAAAACTTCTGGGTGAAGAGCTTTGCGTGGGTATAAAACACCAGCAAATCCTTCGAATATACCAAAAATAGGGGTATCGTATACAACCTGTTGGTTCATGTAATCAATCCGGGGATACATATCTGATGACGTATCATAGACAACGTCATGGGATGGATAGTTTGATCCAGTCGGTTGAGGATGATCCGATGATGATGAGTTGCTGTTGGGGGTTTTGTAGACATAGCGCCTTACATGAGGGCATATGATTTTATCGGGGTGCTTAGCATGCTGATCCAAAAGAATGTGGAGCCAGTTTGGATCATAAACGCGATCATCATCTGCTGTCACAATAGCTGCTTTTGGAAAGGCCTTTAATGAAGGAATAAGCTTTGTGGCCACTTTATAATTGATCGGTGAAAAATGAACCTCCAGACCTCTCTTTTTAAGTATCTCAAGGGTCTGTGGGATTTTTCTATCGGGGAAATCTTCCTCAGCAAGATTCAACACAATACGATGAGGTTTTTTATTTTGCCGCATAAGGGATTCAATGGCGAGCCACGTCGTCCCAATACGTGGTGGGTGCGATGTAACGCTTACGACTATTTCTTCCTTTTTTTTCTTGGGGCGAGGCGCAACCCCGGAAGGTTGATGGAGCCAGTTTTGCCAAGCATCACCATGACATGGATAAGATTTTTTGTATTGTTCAGTGTTAAAGCCACTATGATGCTCCGAATAATGGAAAATATCATCAACAAGGCCACCTAAAAAATCCATAGCCTGACATGAATCAAAGGATAGTGCAGAAAATAAAAACACTAATGATAAATTGTATCTTTTTAACATAATAACTCACAAAAATTGAAAACAATGAATTATTTATGCTCTTTATGTCTTAAAAAATAGTTAATGTTTCACATTATTTTTTTATTGCTTTGTTTTTTTGTAAAACATTTTTTGGATTTTTAAAATTTACACTCGGTTTGAAATATTAACTTCTTGTTTATTAATTGTTGTTAATGTTAATTATATGAAATGATTTGTTAATTTAGGGTATAGTCATGTTGTTTTTTAGAAATTTTATTGTTTTTTTCCTTCTTCTGATGGAAACCACAAAAATTCACGCTTCTTATGGCGGTGTAGAATGGGAATATAACCGTGCAGAAGCAAAACATAATTTTAATAAAAAAACACAGTCTCGTTTGTCTCATTCTGGTTTTATGACGCATCTCAATGATGAAATCAGAGAGGCTCTTGGTAAGGGGAATTTTAATCGTGCTATAAAAATTGCTGATCATTTTATTGCTTACGTGTGTGCAGGAAAACCTCTTGGTATCAGGGATAAACAAGGTGCAACTCTTGATGAGTTTGTAGCCATTTTGAAGGGCTCATTTTTTGTTGCTCGGGTTGTTGAGCTGACGGGGAATGGTGATTTCTATGACGCCTTGATGGAGCGTATTCATTATTCTTTTGACTACAATAGTATTGACAGAGATGCGGTTAATACAGCTCAAACACAGTGTGTAATGTCGAGTATTTTAGTTGCAAATGCGCTTATCCAAAATAAAGAAAAAGAGATTGATACGGATGTGTTGGGTGCTACTTTACTTTCTGTTTTGGAGGATAAAAATGTAATAGGAGATTTTACGGAGGAAGCTCTTAATAAAACTATCAATGATATAGTTGTTGTGGCAAAGTCGAAACCGAAAGTTTTATCATCTATTCTTGGTGATATTAAAAGAAAATTCAGTAAAAGCCGCCAAGAAACACGATTTAAAATTAATTCTTATACGTATCATCGTGATATTACCAATAATATTGACTATCTTGAGGAGAAGACTAACGGGAATGGTTTTTGTTATTTTAATGGCATTATGCAAAAAGAGAGTGATGAAAAGTATGATTGTGATCTCTATATTGACGCTATTAAAAAAACTCAAGGTGAAGACCGTAAGATTGCCAAGAAAATTATATCGACCATGGTTATTAATCACTTAAAGCGCCCAAAGCCACCAAGCGAAAAAAGCTTTGTGCGAGGAGGGTCAGAAGAGAGGGGGCTAAAAGAGCAATATCTAGTATCACAAAAATTTAAGAGTCTATTTGGGCCATTCGGTATTCAGGAGGTTGATGACCTTATCACGTTAAAAATGATTGCAGAAGCAAAGGCGGATATAGCCACCCCTTTGAAAGCTATTATGGAAAAACGTGAAAGAATAGCAAAAGATGATAATTGGGGGGAGGGGAAACATAAAGCCATTAGGAATATTTTCCAATTCTTTCGTGAAAACCCTGATGCACCCTCTGTAGATATGCCCGATGATTGGGATGAATCAGTTAAGGACTTTTATGCGCGTGTTTGTGATTATTTTATAAGACGTCTTGCAGACAAAGCAGATCAATCCCCTGAAGATGTTATCGATGCCGTTGATGGTGAGACGGGACCGAGGGTTTCAGAAGATATTATGGCAATTGTTGATGATCTCTTTAGCAAAGAAAGTGTGTGGGAACGTGATAGTGAAGATATTCAGGGGCGGCCTGTTATTGAAGAGCTTTCCTGTTATGATCTTACCGCAATTAATGGAACCGATGCAGCAGATAAGGTCCTCCGTGATTATAACATGTTAATGTTGGATTATAATAAAAAAGTGGCTGCTTTAGATGTGGAAATAAAAAAACGCGCTAAGAGAATTCTTGATAATAAAGTCACATACGATAGTGGTGATGAAGGAAGTCTCTTGGAAGCCATTGCCTCCTTTGATTTATATAATCTCCCGTGGCAAGATGTTCCTTCTGACTCAAACCTTGGAGGATTGTTTTTACATCTTTATAAAATCAATGGCATCATTCTGAGTGAGCAACAAAATTTTAGTCAAGAAGTAATACTCTATGAGGTTGATCCAAGATATCCTTATCGTCCTCTTTATCTTAATGATGGGCACTATACGCGCCTCAAGCCACTAGGGGAAAATAATCATGTTTTAAATGACTGAGGAGGATAAGCTTGTTAAATCCTATGAATAGGGTCTTATTATTATAGAATTAAACGCAGCCACTAAAGAGCCTTATCCTCAGTTTTTTTATAAATACGGCGTTGGACGTGCTCCACGTATTTAAGTGCGACGGAGGCTTTGATGCCGGATGTGAGAGGTTGCTTTTTTGGGTCACGGATACACTCAATAAAGTGACCAACCTCACTTTCAAGGGGATACACCCATGGGTGACTCGTCTGGGACGTTAGTTGGCCTTTGTGAAAGACAGATACCTGCTGAGACATGAAATTCAAGAAATAGCTGAAATTTTTTGTATGAAGGCTAAATTCGCGGTGACTTTGATGACTGATGCGGTTCGCTTGCAAATTAATCATACAATCTTTTGTGCGCAAGTTAGCTACAGCCACATCTACGGACTGTGCATTGCCTGCACCGTGAGATGACAAAACCTCAAGATGTCGGACCTCAGGGCCAAGTAAATCAATCACACACCCAAGATCATGAATCATCAAATCCAAAACCACATCCGCGTCTGTGATACGATCACTTCCATAATTAAAACGCTCACATGCAATATATTGAGGCGTCTCGCCGTTACGCTCCAAGGATTCACGAAGAAATTGAAAACCTGAGTTATATTCTTCAATATGCCCCACTAAAAGAACAGCATTAGATGCTCGTGCACTATCCACCAACTGCTTGCTTTGCTCGAGGTTCATGGCAAGGGGTTTTTCCACAAGGCAGTGAATACCCTTCGAGAGAAAAAAACCAGCGATCTTAAAGTGTGTTTGTGAGTCTGTTACAATGCTGACAGCATCGATATGTCCCGGTAAATCCTCAAGCTTGAGAGACCTACAATTATACTCCGCTGCAATATTTTGTGCGCGTGTTCGATCCACATCAACGATACCCACAATGCTGATGTCATCTCGTTTTTGATAGGTTTTGAGGTGATTCACCCCCATTTGCCCCACACCAATGACGGCGACACGCAGTTGTTTCATTTTTGCCTCTTGACTCATTGAATTCTTTGCATGGTATGTCATAACCATGGCACTATCATTTATATCGTTTAACGCTCTAAACTGCAAAACTAACTTTCACAGTCATTTTCGAATAAGGTGAGGATACTATGGCTTTTTTTGGCTTCCAACATGTGGAAGACTTTGTCAAAACGGACAAAGTGAAGGATTTATTCTCCCGTGTGACAAATTCTTACGATGTGATGAATGACGTCATGAGTCTTGGCGTACACCGTTTATGGAAAAATTATTTCATAAAAAAAATGCTCATTAAACCGGGTGATTCCATTGTGGATATGGCATCAGGGACAGGGGATATTGCTCAAGGGGTTATGGAGCAGTATAGATTCCTTAACCTTCATATTATGGCCATGGATTTGACGGAGTCCATGCTTTTATCGGGTAAACATAAAGCTATTGATAAGGGAATTATTCACGGAATTGACTATACTGTATGCGATGCTGAAAATCTTCCTCTTCCAGATGATTCTGTGGATGTGTATACGTGTGCTTACGGTATGCGCAATGTGGGAAATTTAGAGAAAGCCCTCAATGAAGCCCATCGTGTTCTTAAAAAAGATGGGCGCTTTTATTGTTTGGAGTTTTCGGCCGTGGAAAATGCCTATCTTAAGCCCGTTTATGACTTTTATTCTTTCCAATTCATTCCTACTTTTGGGAAATACATT
Source organism: Alphaproteobacteria bacterium (assembly GCA_019745755.1). Classification (GTDB taxonomy): domain Bacteria; phylum Pseudomonadota; class Alphaproteobacteria; order Paracaedibacterales; family JAKBAR01; genus JAKBAR01. Next base: position 1,321 of record JAIESS010000201.1, on the reverse strand, counting down.
GCCAATGATGCACCCGCCTACCAGTATCTTGTTGAGAGTATTCGTAAATTTCCAAGCCAGGAATCTTTTAAATCAATGCTTGAAACAGCAGGATTTCATAATGTTACTTTTGAGAACCTTTCGTGCGGTATTACGGCCATTCATAGCGGAAAAAAATAACAGACTACGTTTGATTAAAGTTAAAAATCCATAGCATTTTTTCATCTATCCACACATGAAAAAGCTTCCTATACTAAAGACAGGGTCACAATTATAGAGAGTTTTTATGCTCAAAAAATGTCTTCAAGCCTTTGTTATCGTCATCGCTGTCATGACGCCATGTCACACTAGAAGCTTCTCTGATATTATGCCGGATGATGATATTAACTTTGGTCAGGATATGAGGCACTTTGGGACGGAGTTAAGGCAAGGAGTATGGAAAAAAATAATCCAACCCTCCCTTGTTCCTCTCCATATCGTAGCTGATGTTGCATCATTCGTTGTAGAAAAAAGCAAATCTATTGCCATCCTCCGATTGGGTACTCTTGCGGGTATGGTGATGCTTCCACAGTATGAAAACCCTCTCTCACTTTTTGCGATTATGGTTCATTTCCATGCGGATTATAATTTATCTGTTCAAAGTCCAGATTCGCCCAATAATTTTTATTATCAAACCATCGGTCTTATTTCTGGAGGGTATTTACTGGCGGATTACTATTATAGGATATCCCCTGCCATTCTAAATAAATTGGAGAGATGGAAAAATTCTTTTTTTACTTATGTTGATGACCATGATTCTCATGAGGATTAAAAATGTCCATTAATGTGTGATTGTTGCATGATAGACACAGAGACATATTAACGAAAAATTAACATTTTTTAATTGTTGATTTTTATTAAAATATGAATGCATGCTGAACTAAATAAGCTAATAATTTAGGATAGCATCCATGACGAAAACAACAAAGCTTGCACTTCTCTCTAGCGTCTTTCTAGGAGCCCTTATCTCAACAGCTTACGCAGAAGCAGTGCCAAGTTCTGCGTCTTCATCCGCAGCAACAACCGCCACATCTACAGGATCTGATACAGCATCCGTCACTGCTCCAGCGGATTCTGCGACACCACCAACGCTAAAAATAAACGGATTTACGCTTTTCAACACATATGTTGTGAACCAATCTAATCGTACTAATGGTAAAGGAGGCGCTCCCATCCATTTTGCAACGGACGTATCCGATTTGTATTTCACTATTGCTGGAAAAGCTTATAGCGCAACATCAGGTCCTATTGACTACATGTACCGCGTTAACTTCCAAGCATTCCCTAATAGCAGCCCAGCTAT
>JAIESS010000172.1 GCA_019745755.1 Alphaproteobacteria bacterium | reverse complement strand
CCCGTAATCTTCCTTCCGTTCACATCCCCATGCCCGGACAGTGCAGGTCTCTCAACCTCGCCACAGCCGCTGCCATGGTTATAGCAGAGGCTGTGCGACAGGTGCGCTAATTAAGAATAGCCATTATTTCTTTTCTTCAGGATCTTTTCTGCTCCAGAAGGATGAAAAAAGTGACGTCTTTTTTTCCACTTCTGGCTCTTTTTGTTCATTTTGAACGACAGGTGCTTGTGCATCCTGTTCTACGGACGCTTGCTCATTCTGCACCACAGGTGTTTGAGCATCCTGCTGTATAGTTTGTGGTTCTTTACCTTGATCTGTTGTGGAAGGTGTTCCAGAATTTCCTGTGACATAACTCATTGGATTTACATAAGAGAGTACTTTTTTTGCCCCCGAATACGTGAATACTGCATCTTGCTGTGCGACGTGGACTTGTCTTTGCAAATCATCTCTTGCCTCAGTAAGTTTTTTTTGTTGTTCAATAAGATGGGTGTTTGCAGCCTCAATATCCCCTTTTGTCTGTTTTTCCTTTTCGATTTCTTGACGAATAGCTTCAAGTTCCTTTTTTTGTTGAGCCATCATTTCTGCATGTTCTTCTTGCAAACGTTCTTTTTCTTCCACAAGGGATGTTCTTAAAGCATCAAGCGCTTTGGCATTTTCTTGTTTAACTTTTTCGACTTCTTCAGCAGCTTCTGCCATAGCTTGTGCAACCATGACTTGTGCTTTTTCTTCTGCCTCTTTTTCAACCAGTGCTATTTTTTCGTGCGCTTCTTTTTGTGCTTTTTCAAGCATCTCTACAGACCTGACTGCTGCTTCCCCATGAAGAATAGAGGATATTTTTTTAAGGTTTTTTGGGCTTGCGCTTGTCTGATCGCCCTTAACCTGAGAAGTTATAGGGGACGTAGGCGTTTTTTTACCTTCAAACATGCTTTTTTTATTACCAAACTCTTGGTTTGACAGCTCATCTGTCCTCATTTCTTTCTCAGATGCATAACCAGCGGTTGTTGACAGCGCAAGAAATGCGACAAGGGGCAGTTTAAACTTCGCATCATGACGTGACATTTTATGTTCCTTTTTTAAAAATTATACAGTGATACAGAGCAATTTTTTGATTGCTACCGATATATAATATTAATCAAATAAAAAGAAAACAAAAAAATTTAAAGACAATTCACGATTAAAAAGCATTTTAATGAAAATATAATCATATTTTCATTATTTACAGATTATCACCTGCGACACAATAAATAGAACGATCATTCAAAAAACAGGTTGACGCAGATCGCATCTTTTGTTATCCATAAATAGAACGATCACTCAATTTAATAGATAGGACTAGAAAAATGAAAAAAATTTCCGCAACTCTTGCAACACTCTTGTTGATGACACCCACTCTTTGTAAAGCAGAACATACTGATATGGCGCCCGTTACAAACAAAGACATTTTCCCCGATAAAGTCGATACTGTTCTTGTTAAAAATAAGGGCGTCGAACGTACCGTCAGAAAAGGTGTAGCAAAATCTATCCTTCATAATTGCTACTACTACACAAAAATTCATGCACTGCCGGTGTCCAAGGAACGTGACGAACGACTAAAGCAACTTGATACAACAATCAAAGGCCTTGTGGAAGATTGTTATGCCGTTGGTATGTTTGATAGTATTCCATTAATAAATTGGCTTGCTGATGAAAAAGATTCTGGCAAAATCCTTGCTGCGGCCTATGTTGTTGAGCTTATTCCAGAAGCACGTACCCCCGCCGTTGAAAAACGCCTTGCAGAGTTGCATCACGACAATGAAGCACTTTTAACCGAAGCAAAACCATTAACGCCAACACTCGTTCTTCCCGATGGTGTTGATCAAGATACGCGAAAAAATGAGCGTACCGTACGCAAGGGAAGTATTAAGGCGTTTTTAGACAATGTAACTAAATTTACAAACGTGTCCGAGAAAAAAGAGGCTGCCATGGAAGAACAAAAAGAAGCCCTTCGGACAGTCATGCGTGAGCAGATAAAGGATCTAGAGGCCATTGACTTTTTTGATCAGCTTGGCTTGGCTATTTTTAAGGCAGATCTAAGCAATGAGGGGTTACGTGAAGTAGCACGCCTTTACGCTGAGATTTATCCAAAAAAAGCAATAAAATAACAATAAAAAGAACTGATGGAGGACTTATTCTCCCCCATTAGTTCTTTTTTGAAGCAAATAAACTCTTATTTTTAGATTTTTTAATAAAAAATTAACTAAAATTCACGACAATCAAGAGGATAAGGAGAGATTGTCTATGCCGAAACATGGCCATTAGCGTTAAAAAAATTGTTTTTCGTGATATTATCATGTATTTCGCGCTGGCTCTTGTTATATGCGTCCTTTCCGTTGTATCCATTGGAACCTATAGCTATTTCAATTTCAAACAGCTCACAAATCAAGAATCCACCAATGCTATCAAGACGTCATTTGCCTATGAAAAAGAAAATCTTGGCTATATCAATTCTATTACATCCGTCTGGACAAAAGCGTATGAAAGCATTGTGCTTCAATATGATGATAAATGGGTAGAAGATAATATTGGGAATGATGTCAGCAAAGTCTTTGGCATGGATTTGGCTATTATCCTTGATGATAAAGGGCGTGTTCTCTTTTCTGCATCACGCGGACGTGTGTTTAATGAGAGTGAAAAAAAAGCAATTGAAGGGCCACTTTCTGAGCTTTTGCAATCCAATAAAACAACGCGTTTTAATTTAGGTGTTGTCAAAGATCTTTTAATGATTGGCAATAAACCCTACATGGTTGCCATTGGTGAAGTGCAAGCAAGCTATGATGTGTCAACACGCTTAGAGTCAGGTAAAAAACCAAAATTTCTTGTGATTGCCCAAAATATTGATAAGACCCTTGTACGTAATCTACGAAAATTTACACTTATTGACTCTCTTAATTTTTCTTTCTCTATCAAGGATCGAGAAAAATATGGACATCTCAACACATTGGAAATTGCTAATGACAAAGAAGTGATCGGCTATTTTGTGTGGGAACCTGCAGAAAATGCAAAGGCCATTCTTGAGCAAATTCTTCCTGTATCGGGCATTGCCTTTTTGATTTTAATTGTACTTGCAACATTGATTGCCATGAATGTTCTTCGTGCAGCAGCATCCTATGATGACCTCATATCAAATCTACGGATTACAACAAATGATTTGGGGATTGAGCGTGACAAGGCTGAACGATCCAGCCGCGATAAATCAAAATTTTTAGCCACCATGAGCCATGAAATCCGCACCCCCATGAACGGGATTGTGGGAATTTTAAGCCTTCTCCGTGAGACAGAACTTTCCCAACAACAGGTAGCGTATGTGAATACGATTCAATCCTCATCAAACTCTCTTATGAAGCTTATTGATGACATTCTTGAGTTTAGTCAGAGTGAGCAAAAGGAACAAACACCCTTTTTCGCCCCTGTTAAAATTCGTGATATTGTCACGGAAATTCAAGGACTTCTCCAACCCGTGGCGATTCAGCGGGGCCTTCGTTTTGAGATTTTCTTTAGCCAAGCTGTCCCTCTTCTTGTTGAGACAGATTCTGTTCGGTTTCGTCAAATTCTCCTTCATTTAACAAGCAATGCCTTTAAATACACAAAAGTCGGCCATGTGCGTATTAATGTAAATACGGCCCCCTTAGATGAGGGGCGTTATGAATTAATCGTTCAAGTCATTGATACGGGAGCAGGCATGCCAGAATCCATTCGTGAAACGTTATTTAGTGATTTTTTCTCAACGGAAGCACTGAACTCCGAATCGAGCGGCCAAGGACTTGGCCTTGGTATTGCCAAAAATCTTGTCCAACTTTTGGGTGGAAAAATTGATTGTGAAAGTAAAATAGGGCAAGGAAGCGTCTTTTGGTTTTCCCTTCCAGTGAAGAAGGTGAAATAAAGCATTGATAGTAGTTCTAAGTCTTGCGTTTCATAATTGAACATCGATAAAGTCTTTATTGATGTAGGAGAAATGATAAAATATACCCTTTCTTAATCATTCATTCTGATGCTATGATTATGTCAGTTGCATTTTAATAAAATTTTAAAATGACCTGTGATCAGTTAAAGCAAGCACTTGAAGAGCTTGATTATGATTTTCGAACTGTACCCGATTCGGAAAAAAACTTTATTGAACTTCAAGAGCGTCTTGAGATTCTTCTTCGTAGAACAGCTGATTTATCAGCGGAAGAGCGTGATCCTTTATTGCCTATGCTCAAGAAATTCCAGCTTTTTTTAAAAGAGCATTTGGAAGACATTCAGCGTCAAGCAGCTATTCTTCAAGTGGATCTTCAAGAACGTAAGACCCATAAACAAGCGACACAGGCTTATGGCCGCTTTCAAAAGAAATAAGAGTTATAATATGAGGAAGTTCCATGATTGGTGTTGATTATTTGTATGCTTGTATGATTTTATTTCTGCTTTTATCTGTGATGGTAGGTGGGTCATTTTTCATGAAAAGAGTTCAAAAAAAGTGGCAAACTCAAGGCGAGATTACTCTTGGAGAAGGGCTCATTATTGACACAAAACGGCGTGCTGTTATTCTTAACATAAAGGGTCAGCGGTTTCTCTATACCATGGGGCCCCACAATGATCATCTTGTTTCTCTTGAAAAAAGCGACCTCGCTGTGATACATGACAACACACATAATGCCCCTCTTAACAACTCCCTTGAGATGCGCCGTGCTTAAACAAAAGAAGTGGATCTTTATTACCCTTCTTATCATGTTGATTCTTCTTCCCTCATCCCTTGCGGCGGAGTCCTTGACCCTTGATCTTGGCAATCCATCATCAGGAATGACAGGGCGCTTGCTTCAACTCCTCATTGGCTTCACGGTCCTTAGTCTTGCACCATCTATTGTCATTATGGTGACATCCTTTACCCGTATTGTGATTGTGTTTTCTTTTTTAAGAAACGCCATCGGATTGCAACAATCTCCCCCAAATGTGGTGCTTGCAAGCCTTGCTTTATTCCTCACAGGATTTATCATGGCGCCTACCTTGGAGGAAGCGTATAAGGAAGGGCTTCAACCCCTCATTGATCAAAAAATTGATGAGGGTCAGGCCTTTGAGAAAACATTTGTGCCCCTCAGGCGTTTTATGATCAAGAATATTCGTGAAAAAGACCTCAAGCTATTCATGGATCTTGCAAAGCTAGGGGAGGTTGACTCACCAGAAGTACTGCCTTACAAAGTGGTTGTACCGGCCTTTATTATCAGTGAGCTTCGCCGTGCCTTTGAGATCGGTTTTTTGCTTTTTCTTCCTTTCCTCGTGATCGACCTTGTCATTGCCTCCATACTTATGGCTATGGGTATGATGATGCTTCCCCCTGTCATGATTTCCTTGCCATTTAAGGTGATTTTCTTTGTGCTTGTTGATGGTTGGTACCTCCTGTGCGGAAGTCTTGTTCATAGTTTTAAGTGAGGAGTGTCATGCTTAAAATAATTATTTTTCTTATTGCTAGCACACATCTTATCAGTGCGAGTCATCTTAATGAGAGTGTTGTTATTGATGAAATGCCCTACTTTAATAAGTGGTATAAAGGGGCTGTGGCTAAGGCTCTTCCAGAGCATATTAATGAAAATGGTGTGGCCGCAGGACCGTGGGTGTTTAAGCAAGCAGATGATGCGGCTGTGAATTTCTTGCGGCGTTTTTCAAACCGTGCCATTACAACAGCAGCGGGATATCTTAAATTTTGCGCTCCCGTTTTAAAGGGTGACGAGGTATCTTTTTATGTGAAGCTTATCGAAACAAAAACAACATCCATGACGTGTTTAATTGAGGGCTATTCCCACCGCGTTGATGTTAATGATCCCATTCATATTGCCTCGGGAAAATTTTGCTTTGTTGCCATAGGAGCTGATACGAAGAAGCGACCGCTTCCCGAGGGCAAACAAAATCTTCGATTAGAAACACCTCCTGAAAAAAAGAACATAGAGAGACAAGCAAAGCTATAAACGCTACATCTCTCCTATGTCTTATGCCCTATTCAAGAGTTGTTCAAGCACATCAAGCATCTGGATAGTTTTGCCAAGACCACCAATACACGCATTAAAACGTTTACCGTCTTGAGCCATGGCGACGTAAGTATCCGTAGCACTCGCGGTGGAACCTTCAACGGCGGATTGGCGAATTTCACCGGATTGTGGAAAGCGAATAGAATATGGTCCTGCTTCATCGGATGAATAATAAATACCCCCCGATCCTTCAATAAGGGAATTCATAGATTTGAAAGTGATGAGAGGGAGGCGGCAAATGGTTTCACTATCACCGTTATCGTAAGAAACAACACCCCTGCCATCAGTTTCCCATGAAAATCCTTTGAAGTTTCCAGGACCCTTACCATCGGATCCAATATCCTTGTTATTAAAGTTAATGCCACCCAGAACCGTGAGGCCATCGCTTTTAGTGAGGGTCCCAGGATTAACATCAATAACAATGGGATCTGCTGCTGTAGTTGCAGGTGGCGTAATATCCAGGGTCGGCATAGCATTTCCCTCATTAATCATAACGGGAATACCATTGTTAAAAACAATACCTACACCGTTTGTCCATGCTGCATTGACCACAACGGGCACGGGAGGATTTGCGTTTGTTGTGGCTGTTGCTGTGAGTGTCCACCGCTCACTGTTCGGAGGGTCAGCAGGACCACCGGGTGTCGGGTTATCCGTTGGAAATCCTGCGCCATTGGCGGTGTAGGATGCTACCTTCGCATAAGACATAACAACGTTATACTGGTTACCCTTTTGATCAAAGACAAGTTTTGCTTGGGTGTTGGCAGGGGCTCCCACTTGTGCACCACTGGGAAGACCCGCGAAGAGATTCATATAGGTTGTGGCTTGAGGAAGACCTACTGTATTTTTAAGGTTAAGGGTTGTAAGCTGGTCGAAGGCAGCCATGTTTGGGATTTTAGGTGTTCCATCAGGATTGGTCATAACAACTTTTAAAAACTGACCCACGTGATTAACAAAGTCACCATTTTTATCGGGAAAAAAAGTACCAACTTTTGTAAAGCCGTATTGACCAGGGCTTGTATTGCTGGCGACCTGATTCACAATGGCAAGGGCTTTTGTATTAATCATAAAGTTCGAGGTATAGGTGGTGGGTGTGACACCGCCAATGGTTTCAATGTCAATGGTGGGTTTATAAGAAACACCGGCGGGTGCAAAGCTTGTGGGGGTTGAAATGGAATTCAACGTTGAGATATAGCTTGAGCGTTTTTTACCAGCCACCGTTCCAGCATTGGCAACGTTATAGGAGTGGTCCGTAAATCTATTGCTATAAGCATTCGAACCAGAGACGAAGGTGTTAAAGACGGAATCAATATTGGACATTTTTTATACTCCTCATTTATAACGCGACATCGAGAGTAGCATTGCCCGCCACCTCAGGTGTAATAGGTTTTCCACTAAAATAATCGGGATTAATGCTGCGCAAATGCTTGAGCGCAGAGGCTGTTTCGTCATGGGCCTGGGACACTTTTGTGATGCGGCCATCCACTTTAATGCCGGCAATATAGTAATCCGATCCGCCATCTTCATTGGCATCGATGTGGGAAACAACGCCTTCAAGCTCAACAATATTTTCAACGCGTTTATCCTCATGATCCAGGGCTTCAAATTGAACGAAGTACACACCCGGTCCAGCACGTTCAGTCTCTGGATTAATACCCTTAAGACTGCGGTCCCAATCGATTTTATGATCGCCTTTACCCTTTTTATCGAGTTGGATTTCTTGGACAACTTTTCCTGTTTCATCAAGAATTTTAATGTTACCAATGGCTGCATCACGACCCAGGCGATAATAAATAGGGACTGTATTGTCGTCATCGCGTACTTCAAAAAATGTGT
>JAIESS010000003.1 GCA_019745755.1 Alphaproteobacteria bacterium | reverse complement strand
GCGTCCTTGAGCCTCTTGGTACGTTAGCTGCGGGGGTTTTTTTACTAGGAGAGCCTGTGACTTTCATGCAAATCCTTGGCAGCCTCACCATTCTCGCTGGCGCACTTTTGATACAGTTTGATACAGTGGAAAATAAAGGGCATTAAACTACAACAAGGTGGCTTAGCTCAAAAATAAACAGGATAGAAATTGATTAAGGGCTAGACAACTGCCCATCTACCTTCTTAAAGTATCTTTCCAGTTTGAGGCTTTACTAAAAAAGTACACAGCTTTGGCTAGGGATGTCTTATAAGGAAACAGCTCATCAACAACGGTTTCTTTATTATATATGCTAACATCCTTCACAGGTTTTAGCACTGTGAGAACGTCGCCCTCCAAATATCCCAGCTTTTGAAAATTACTAATGAAGGCCCGGTTGGGTTTGTGATGCAATACATCTTCAGCAAAGTCACTGTGGAAGGGAATACCAAGGATGCCCATCACTGTAGCTGGAATATCAATTTGACTGCACATACTATCTACAACATTTGGATTCATGATCTTTGGTGCATAGATAATACAGGGAATATGATGCTTTTCTGGCGTGATCTCAAGACGCCCCGTGGTTCCATGGGTATGATCCGCGATGAAGACGAAGATCGTATTGTCAAACCATGGCTTTGTCTTCGCTTCTGCAACAAGCTGTCCCACAGCATAATCGGCATATTTCACCCCCCCTGATCTTCCTGTCACCTTGGGCGCAAGATTAATCTTTCCTTCAGGGTAGGTGTAGGGTCTGTGATTGGATGTAGTCAGAGCAAATAGCATGAAAGGCTTTCTTGCATCAAAGGATTGATCTGCTTCAGAAATTGTCTTTTTAAACAAATCCTCATCACAAATTCCCCAGGCATTTTCAAAATGAATTTCGTTGGCCTTAAAATCTTTGTGCTCCACAACATCAAAACCATTAGTACTGAAAAAATGCTCCATATTATCGAAGTAAGCATTACCGCCGTAGATAAACCTAGTGTCATAGCCGTTTTCCTTAAACACAAAACCGATGGAGCGTAAGTTCTCGTTCTCCGGACGCTTTACGATGGACTGTCCCGGTGATGGTGGCACACCAAGAATAAGGGCTTCAATACCACGAACGGTGCGTGTCCCTGTGGCATACAGTTTTGAGAAAAGAACCCCCTTTTTGGCAAGCTTATCCAACTCCGGTGTCAGATTTTCCTTATTCCCAAAAGTCGCCATAAACTCCGCACTCATGCTTTCCATCAAGACAATAATCACGTTGTGTTGATGGAAAGCTTTTTTAGACGTTTTTACTTCTATCGATGGCACAAAAAGAGAAATATTTCTGTTCTTTAAGTCCTCTTCTGTCAAATAGAACTGATTATAGGACAAACTATTTTGAAAAAAGGCTGAAAAAAGGGAAAATATACCATTTTGAGCCAACTCACGGTGAATTTGTGAATGAAATGCACCAAGATACTGAATTGGTGCTGTCATATATAATAAAAAAGAAGCGATAATCACACATAACAATGTCAATGCACGTCCTTTAAAAGAAGGGCTCTGTATCTCTATCTTCTTTCTATCAAAAAAATACACACACCCCACAATAAGGGCAAGAACTGAAAATAGACCTCCAAAAAGAAGAGAAAGATTATAGGACTCATAAATATTACGCAAAACCTCATGTGTATAAACAAGATAATCCACAGCAATAAAATTAAAACGGGCGGAAAACTCCTCCCAAAAAATAATCTCTGCAAGCGATGTAAAAAGGATGGTCAGTGCAAAAACAGAGAAAACCCCAAGCCTAAACTCTTTATCGCCCCCTTGTCTTTTCCCTGGCATGATCATGATATACATGGCCAGCGGTATAAGAAAAAAGCTTAAGACAATCACATCAAAGGAAAGACCAAGGAGAAAAATCTTAATAATATCGAAAAAGGCAATGTGGTCAATATTACTTAACCATAAAAGATAACCACGAACTAAAAATTCACATATCAGAAAGAAGAAGGTGGGTTTTGCGATACGCGTACCGAAAAAGTGTAAAGCGTGTGTCATCTATGTTTAAAAATCCGTGTTAAAAGCGCATGAAGCGAAGCAATCATAAGTCCACTGAGTAGCATAGTCATGAGGGAATGTGAAAAGAAATGTGCCCCTTTGAGCATTTGATAGCAAGCCATCCCCCACCCCATGATAAGACCTAGAGCAAGACCGATACGCCTATACATCTTAGTATCCCACACATAATACAAGCTCATAAGGGCAAAGCCACCGCTTGCATGCCCTGCGGGAAAACATTTACCTCTATCATTTAGATCAGAAATTCCTTTAAAACTGAGAAGACCTCGAAACGCACTTGGCCCACCATAATCTACAAGACGGGAGGGGCAATGAACGTAGGTAAATTCTTTCAACAGTGCAATCACAGAAGGAATCAAAAGAAGACAAAGAATAAAAAATAAACATCTTTGTTGCGTACCACCAAATTTTCTTGAGGTATACCAACTCGAAAGCATAAACAGCAACACCACCCCACCCACCGCACCAATAGTATATTTAATGCCCGTATAAAACAACATGCGGTAGATGGGATGACCTCCATCGATAATCCAGGCATGTGAGGCCTTATCATAAAAATAGTCTTGAATGTCAAAATCTAAACGAAACTGCTCTAAACATAAGGCTACAAGAATCATGAGAAGAAAAAGAGCAAAAGGCCGCGTCGAAAATAGGTCTAGTCTTTGATATGTTTTTTTGTGGTTTGTCATAGAAGCACGCAGTGCCCCTTTTTGATACGTTGACAAACAGAATACTCAGACACCATTTAATAACTTAAAATATCATAATTTGATCCGGCCATAACGTCGAGCTGGGCGCGAATAGGTAAAAACGCAAAAGCTGCCTTGGCTATCCCCATACGCTCTTCACGTGTTAATATTTTGTCAAAATGATCCATGAGTTGATGCAGATAAAGAACATCTGTTGCTGCATATTTTTGTTGATCATCCGTTAATGTAGCAGCACCCCAATCAGAAGTCTGTTCTTGCTTGGAGATATCCACTTTGATGATTTCTTTGCAAAGATCTTTAAGACCATGTCTATCCGTAAACGTACGCACGAGTTTAGAGGCAATTTTTGTACAGAAAATAGGCGCAGTCAAAACGCCAAAATGCTTATAAAGGGTTGCAATATCAAACCGCGCAAAATGAAAAATTTTTGTAATTTTAGGATTCACTAGCAAAGCCACTAAATTTTGAGGGGGCACTTGATTCTTGTCAACTTTCACTAAGTGGCACACACCATCTCCTGCAGATAGCTGCACAAGACATAAACGATCCCTATGCACCTCAAGCCCCATAGTCTCTGTATCAATGGCAATGGTGTGCGCACTATTCAAAGTATGGTTATCAGGGAGATCACCATGATGCAAAAAAACCTGCATATCAAAACCTATTCCTTAACATCGAACATCATAACAAAGCAAAGCTTTCCCATCATGAGTGGTGCCCAGAAGAAGACTCGAACTTCCATGGGTTACCCCGCTCGCACCTGAAGCGAGTGCGTCTACCAATTCCGCCATCTGGGCCCTCGCCTCATTTTTAGAAGTAATTGTAGGAAAAGTCAATATAGATCCGTATCTCACTCTAAAATTAACCTCATATTAAGGATTATGTGCTACTTTAACTTTAGTTAAAATTAATAGAGAAAATACTATGGAAAATGTCTTTATTATCGCCATCGTCGTGCTGGTGTTGATTGTCATCCTTCGCTCTGTACGCACGGTTTCTCAGGGATATGAGTATACGGTGGAGAGGTTTGGACGGTATCTGCGCACCCTTTCTCCCGGGCTTCACATCATTATCCCTCTTGTGGATCGCATTGGCGCAAAGGTTAACATGATGGAGATGGTGCTTGAGGTACCTTCCCAAGATGTGATCACAAAGGATAATGCCGCTGTTGTTGTGGACGGCATTGTGTTTTTTCAAATTCTTGATGCCGCACGCTCTGCTTACGAAGTAGCTAATCTTCGTAATGCCATCTTAAATCTCACAATGACGAACATACGTACCGTCATGGGATCCATGGATTTAGATGAGTTGTTGTCCCACCGTGAAACGATTAATGCACGCCTCCTTCTGGTGGTAGATGAAGCGACGAGCCCCTGGGGAACGAAGGTGACACGTATCGAGATTAAGGATATTAAACCACCGCGGGATTTACTCGATTCTATGGCACGGCAAATGAAGGCGGAGCGTGAAAAGCGTGCCCTTATTTTAGAGGCTGAAGGTGAGCGTCAATCCGCTATTCTTGCAGCCGAAGGTCAACGCCAGGCCCAAATCCTTACAGCAGAAGGTCTTAAGCAATCCATGATCTTGGAGGCCGAAGCACGCAAAGAATCAGCGCTTCGTGACGCGGAAGCAAGGGAACGCCTTGCTCAAGCAGAAGCTAATGCGACACAAATGGTTTCCAAAGCCATCCAAGAAGGATCTGTTCAATCTGTTAACTACTTCGTCGCTCAAAAATATGTTGATGCGTTAAAAGCCATTGCGACGGCACCCAATCAAAAGCTTTTAATGCTTCCGTTAGAGGCCACAAATCTTCTTGGATCCATTGCAGGGATTGCGGAAATAACAAAGGATGCCCTTCAAAATAAAGCATCAGAACCCACGGATAAGCAGCCCTTTAAACGCAAAAAGGATTAGCCGTAATGTTGGACATTCTTTCTGCCTTAACACATACTGCCGGGGATTTTTCCCTTCCTCTCTTTTGGAGTGTTCTAGGCGTCCTATTGATTATTATTGAAATCATCGCCCCGGGTTTTTTTCTTTTGTGGGTGGGGATTGCCGCGCTTTGCACAGCATTGATTGCTTATTTAACGCCCCTAACAGTGGCTATGTCTTGGATTATGTTTGCAGGACTGAGTCTTATCATACTGTTTTTTACGCGCCGCCTCTACAAACATTTTTTTAAGTTTAACTCTACTACGCAATTGAATCAACGTGGTGCCGACCTTATTGGAAAGACGATGATTCTCGAGGAACCCATCCAAAATGGTCGGGGTTATCTTCGCATTGGTGATTCCATATGGGCCATTCAAGGCGATGATATGGTGAGCGGAACTAACGTTATTATCACTGGGATTGTGGGGAACCATTTGGTTGTTAAAAAACTATCTTAGAGGAAAATCTTCTTGGACACATTTCACAAACAGTAAAAAGCACCATAACATCACTTCATCTCATTATGTTAATTTCAATAGTGCCATTTCTCGATAAAGTTGCGTATGATTAACTATTTATTCCAGCCATAAGAACTAAAGATATAGATATACACTCATGAAAACAAAAACACCTCCGAAGACAGGTCTTGTTGCAAAAGATCTGAGTAAAAGTTATGGTAAGCGCCCGATTTTGCTAGGTGTTGATATAGACGTACAGCGTGGTGAAGCTGTGGGTCTTCTTGGTCCCAATGGTGCGGGGAAGACCACGTGCTTTGGAATCATGAGCGGCCTTATCTCAGGAAGCGGTGGTAAAATTTTCCTGGACGGCGTTGATATTACACGTATGCCCATGTATATGAGGGCCCGACATGGCATTGGTTATCTTCCCCAAGAAGCGTCTATTTTTCGTGGTATGAACGTTGAGGATAATATACGAGCGATTTTAGAGATTGTGGAAAAAAATCAAGATACTCTGGAAGACCGCCTGAATACACTTTTGGATGAGTTTCAAATTGCTCATCTCCGTTATGCACCTTCCCTTGCCCTTTCTGGAGGAGAGCGTCGTCGCGTAGAAATTGCACGATCTCTTGCTGCTAAACCAAGTTTTCTTCTCCTTGATGAACCGCTCGCGGGCATCGACCCCATCGCTATGCAAGAGCTTCGTGAAATGATTTTTCATTTAAAGGAAAAAAATATTGGCATCCTTATTACGGATCATAACGTGCGTGAAACCCTCGAAATCGTAGACAGAGCCTATATTTTGCATGGTGGAGAGGTGCTTTGCCATGGGGATAAAAATAAAATTATTTCTGATAAAAATGTGCGTCGCGTTTACCTTGGAGAAAGGTTTGTAATGTAATACTGTTCTCATGACAGTACAGACACTCGACCTTAGAAACACTCTCCAGCTTCGCTTGACGCAGAAAATGCAACAAGCGATAAAGCTTTTGCAAATGTCCAACCAAGAGCTGAGCGAATTTGTTTCCGACTATATTGAATCCAATCCGCTTTTGGAAATGGGTAGTCCTGACCAAAATTATGCTGATGATTCTCCTTTTGATGATGATTTTTTTGATAAGACCCCTGAGAGTGATACGACAAAGGATTTAGATCAACCGTATACGGATTCTTTTGAAAATGTGTGGCAGGATGAGTTTTCGTCGATAAAAACATCATCATCCTATTATGAGGGTGATGATACCTATGACCCTTTTGCAAAAATTACACAGGATGAAACCCTCAAAGCATTTCTTCTCACACAAATTGACACCGTTTTTAAATGTAAGAATACTAAAGAGATAGCCTATATTTTAACGGATTTACTCGATGAAGATGGCTATTTGATCGAAGGGTGGGAGGATGATATCAAGCATCTTAACCTTCACAAAAAGGATGTAGATTCTATTCTCACAACACTTCAAACTCTTGATCCTGTTGGTGTATTTGCAAGATCTTTAGAAGAATGTCTTATCCTGCAGCTCAAAGATAAGGGTATTTACCAGGATGAGATGGGCATTTTCCTTCATGCACTTAAGAATCACACAGGCTCGCCAAAAGATCTTGCAAAGACATTAAATATTACTATGGCACAATGTGATGCCTTTTTAACCCTTTTGAAATCCCTCAATCCAAAGCCAGGTGCTAGTATTGGTGCATCCCAGATCGAGCAAGTTATTCCGGATGTAATCATGCGGCGTAATGGCCAGGATTGGGTCATTGAACTCAACACACTCAATCTTCCCGCACTCTATCTTAATAGCGCTTATTATATTGAACTTCGCTCCATGATGCGGGGTCTTTCAGAGAAAAATTTCCTTCAAGAAAAGTATACAGAGGCAAAATGGCTTCTCAAAAGCCTTCATCAACGCGCTGTGAATATTCTTAAAGTGACGGATACAATCATTCGAAAACAGGCGGATTTTTTCAAAAGTACATCTGGCCGCATTCGTTCGCTGACGCTCAAAGAGGTCGCTCTTGAGACAAATCTGAGTGAAAGCACAGTAAGCCGTGTCACAACAGATAAATATATTGAAACCCCCCGTGGCCTTTTTGAGCTTAAGTACTTTTTTAGTGTCGGTGTAAATGCAAGTACATCTGATAATTTGCACAGTGCGAAAAGTGTTCAATATGCCATAGCACGACTTATTCAAGAGGAAAACAAAGAGTCTCCGTTGTCTGATGGTGATATTGTAGAGCGCCTCAAACTCACAGGTATTTATGTGGCACGGCGCACCGTTGCAAAATATCGTGGTGTTTTGAAAATAGAGAATGCAACAGATCGCCTAACGTATTATAAATGGAGTCATGGGGATGATAAAATTTTAGCAATTCACTCATCATTACATCGAACATAGGAGAATAAAATGTCGATTAGTATTTCTGGTAAACACATTGATGTAGGAGATTCCCTTAAAGCCCACATTGAAGGGATTGTATCGGGTATAAGTCAACGGTATTTTGGTGAACTTATCGAGGCCCATATCGTTGTCATAAAGGAAACTCATCTTTTTCGCATTGATTTTTCTGTCCATATTACCAAGCATTTTGTTGTAAGAGCTC
>JAIESS010000123.1 GCA_019745755.1 Alphaproteobacteria bacterium | reverse complement strand
ATGGTTCATAATAATTGACAACCCCTGATAAACTCTATCATTAGTGTAATCATCAAGGGTTAATAATTTATTAAAAATTTAAATAAATATCTAGAAACACCCTGTCCTATTGTATTGTCCACCCTCCGTCAATGACGAGTTGGGCCCCGCGCACTTCGGATGAATGATCAGACAAAAGATAAAGACAGGCCCCCGCAATTTCATTACCCGGAACAAACTTTTTACTTGGTTGTTTATCGGAGACAAAAAATTCGGATTCTTCCTCAAAGGTTCGTCCTGATTTCACCATTTTATCCTTTATTTGCGCTTCCACAAGGGGGGTGAGCACAAACCCTGGACATACAGCGTTACAGGTAATATTCTCTGTCGCTGTTTCAAGTGCAACAACCTTGGTTAAACCAAGAATAGCATGCTTTGACGCAACGTATGCTGACTTCCCTACCGACCCCACAATGCCGTGGGTGGACGCGATATTAATGATACGGCCAAATTTATTTTCACGCATAATGGGGATGACGAGACGCATGGTGTGGAAGGCTGCTGTGAGATTAAGACTCAAAATCTGATCCCATTTCTCCACAGGAAAGGTATCAATAGGAGACACATGCTGCATGCCTGCATTATTAATGAGGATGTCAATTTGCCCAAACGTATCCTTTGTAAAACGTATAAGTTCGACAATATCTTTTTCTTTCGTCAAATCAGCTGCGCAATGAACCGCTTTTCCTTTGCCATGACTGGATAGCTCTGTCACAAGAGATGCAATCTCTTGCATACTTCCAAAACCATTGAGAACAACATGAACATTATGCTTAACAAGCTCCCGCGCAATGCTAAGCCCAATACCACTTGTAGACCCTGTAATCAGTGCAACTTTACCCGTGAGTGCCATCTTTATCTCCCTTACGTTTTGTACAGTTATGAATAATTCGCTTGAAATATCTCCCTATAGTGTGAATGATATAGCATCCTAATTAATATTTATTTAATGCGATCTCAAAAAATATGAAAAATAAAAAATCCAGTGTTCCACCGGCTATTTTCGCCATTGGCATTGTGCAGTTTTTGCTCAATATTTCATCTGTTCTTGTGTTCAGTTTGTCTGCTGTTTATCTTAAATCCATTTTAGGTGTTGGTACAGGGTGGATTGGTTTTTTGGAAGGTGCCGTTGAAGCTGGAGCCCAAGCCACAAAACTTGTATCCGGTGTTGTCAGTGACTATTTGAGGCGTCGTAAATCTATTATGATTCTTGGATATGCCCTTGTCACCCTTGCAAGGCCTCTTCTTGCCATATCTGATAGCTTTGTTGGGGTTTTCTCCGCACGGTTCTTGGACCGCTTTGGTAATGGTATTCAAGGAACACCCCGCGATGCCATGGTTGCTGATCTTGCACCAGCGGATATTAAGGGTGAATGTTTTGGTGTACGCCAAACCCTTGGAACAGCAGGATCCTTTGCGGGAGGTATTCTTGGCATATGTCTTATGTGGTGGACCGCTAATAATTTTCACCAAGTATTTTGGCTGGCCACTATTCCCGCCCTTGCTGCACTTATTATCCTTGCTGTGGCTGTTAAAGATCCTAAACCGGCGCCTTTACCCGATGAAATTGAGGAAGAAATTAATGTCGTTAAGCCTAAGCGTCACCCCATTCGCTTAAGCGATTTAAAGCGCCTTGGTAAACATTATTGGTGCCTCATGATTGTTGTGGCGGCATTTATGCTAGCGCGCCCTACAGAGGCTTTTTTGAGTCTCCATGCAGATCATACTTTTGGCATGTCGAGCATGTATATTCCGGCCATTTTATTGATTTATAACCTCACATACTCTCTTACCTCCTACCCTATTGGACGGCTTGCTGATCGCTTAAACCGTTATAGCTTGCTTCAAGTTGGTTTTTTTACCCTCATTGTCGCGGACTTTGTCCTTGCCTTTGCCCCCAACATTTGGGTGATGCTTGGTGGCGTTGGCATTTGGGGTATTCAGATGGGTATTAGCCAAAATATTTTCCTTACCCTTGTGGATCAAACAGTGCCAGCAGACCTTCGGGGGACCGCTTTCGGCTTTTTCTATTTGATCAGTGCCATTGCTATTATTGTAGCAGGAACAGCCGCAGGCAATATTGCACAGCATTTTAGCTTTGGCGGCACATTCCTTGCCAGTGGTTGTGTGGGCACCGGCGCCCTTCTTCTCCTTATGATGATTCCTAAGGCTAGCAGCAAAAAAGAGACTGAACTTTAGTATTAAGTTGTGTACTATTTAGCCTGCATTTTTTTCTCCAGCTATCGAAATCACGCTATGGCGTGTTCGGTAGAGGGAGTAGAGTATCCCTCCTGATAAAAACATAAGTGTTACAGACAGGGATATAATCGATGGGATATGAAAGCCGAGCTCTGCTATGAAAATTTTTCCCCCAATAAAAATGAGAATAAGAGCCAGTGCATATTTAAGATAGATAAAGCGGTGAACAAGGACAGATAGAGCAGCATAAAGAGATCTTAGGCCAAGGATGGCAAAAATATTGCTTGTATAGACAATAAAAGAATTTGTTGTAATGGCAAGCACTGCGGGCACACTATCCACAGCAAAAACAATATCAGCGATTTCCACCATGAGAAGCGCTACAAAAAGAGGCGTCGCTACCCATTTCTCTTCCACCTTTGCAAAAAAATCCGAACCGTGCAGTGTGCGTGTTAACGGAATATAATGTTGAATCTGTCTAAAAAGATGAGTATCAAGGACATTTTTTTGAACAGCTCCTGCCATAAACATAATCTTGATGCCGGTCACAAGAAGGAATGCACCAAAAATGTACAGGATCCAACTGAATTGTTGAATAACGCTAATTCCTAAACTGATGAGAATGCCTCGTGTGATAATAACGCCTAAGATGCCCCAGAAAAGGACACGATGTTGATATATGAGGGGAATGCCAAGGCCACTAAAAATAAGTGACATGACAAAAATATTATCCATGGAAAGGCTTTTTTCAACAAAATAAGCTGTTAAATAATCAATAAAACCTTTGTATCCAAGTTCAAAAAAAATCCAAACACCAAAGAGAAGTGCAATGACAATATAAAAAAGAGTCATGGCAAAGCTTTCTCGGATTGATATGGCATGTGCTCTTTTATGAAAAACACCAAGATCGAGGGCGAGTAAAAGAACAATAATAAGAAAAAAAACTTCCCAGAACCAAAGAGGGGTACTCATATTATATCACCAAAGTTTTATCTATTATCTTGAGTGTATAGGAAATGTCTTAAGAAAGTGTTGATCCATCAAAGAATGCAAAACGAGGCAAGTGAAAAATACCGCCCTCCCTATCCCTTCATAAGATTTTCAATATCGGACTGTGTTAATGCAATGCCTTCACGCTGAGGACCAGAAGCGATCCCTGGTGCTATATCACTTCCTTGAAACTGAAGTGTCTCAATTCCTTGGCTTTGCATTAATTGCCCAACTCCTTTAATAATTTTTCTAAGACGTTGGCTATTTAAATCATGAAAGCTGCAATTTTCCATAATAGCCATGGCAATATTTTGAACATCGGAGGATGTGTCCGCCATAGTCACCAGTGTTTCACAGTTCTCTAAAATACGATTTGCTGATTGTTCAAGTTCAGCATCGACGGCACTCAGTTCAAGAACCCATTCATTAAGGGTTTTTTGTGATTCATTTGACATGGCTTTTATCCTTTAAAAACTGCCAAAAACGGTGGTCAATTTACCTTTAAGCGTTTGTGCATTAAAAGGTTTGACAATATAATTTGTCACACCGGCTTGTTTGGCAATAACAACATTTTCAACCTTGCTCTCTGCAGTCACCATGATAAAAGGCAAGACCTTTAGCTTTTCATCACTACGCACTATTTTCAAAAGATCAAGACCACTCATAGGCTCCATATTCCAATCTGAAATAATCAAGTCAAAAGATGCATTTTTAAGTTTTTCAAGGGCCATTGTGCCATCTGTTGCTTCCTCAATATGAACAAAACCAAGTTGACGCAGTAAATTGCCGATAATCTTCAACATTGTTTTGTAATCATCAACAATGAGAACGCGTGTGCTTGCGATAGTCATAATGTCCCAACTTTTGTCTTAAGTCTTATACATTTATTCAATCAGCAAAAAGCTAAGAAAGAGTTAACAAACGAAAAAAATAACACTCACTAAAACAAATTAAGTCGGCTCAAAAGACCAATGATTGTGCCACTAAGACATGTGGCGAGAGTACCTGCTATAACGGATTTGAGGCCAAGCCCGACAATCTCTGTGCGGCGTTCAGGAACCATAGCCCCCATACCACCAATAACGATACCAACGGCAGAGAAGTTTGCAAAACCGCACAGGGCGTACATCATAATAAGGGAGCTTACGTCGCTCAGCTGTCCCTGCCTTAGCTTTGCCATATCGATAAAAGCCACCACTTCATTGAGCACAGTCTTTGTCCCAAGGAGACGTCCAGCCGTCATGGTTTCCTCCCACGGCACCCCCATGAGCCAGGTAACAGGTGCAAAACATATGCCAAAAATGCGCTGAAACGTAATGACTTCGCCGCCCACATGAGGAAGAAGAGACAATGCGCTATTGCCAAGCGCAACGATGGCAAGGACAACGATGAGCATGGCCGCCACGTTGAGAAAAATGTTAAGGCCGTCGCTTGTTCCCTTGGATATGGCATCCATCCAGTTGGAAAATTGATAAGGCATGACGAACTCCCCTGATGTCTGCTTGCCTGTCTCAGGAATCATGACACGGGCGATAGTGAGAGCGGCTGGGATGCTGATAACGGAGCATGTGAGAATATGACCGATGGTGGCGGGGACAACATCTTTTAAAATGGTAGCATACAAGGCCATGACCGTGGCAGACGTGGTGGCCATGCCGCACGCCATGAGAGCAAAGAGCTCCGAGCGCGAAAAATCCTTAAGGTACGGACGCACCAAAAGAGGGGCATCAATATTGCCGAGGAAAATTTTAGCCGCTGCCGCTGTGCCAAGGGCACCGCCGATGTTCATGGTTTTACGCCAGAAGAAGGAAATTTTGGAGACGATCCAAGGAAGAACACCCCAATAAAACATAAGCATGGATAGAGCACTCACAACCATAATCATAGGTAGTGCCTGAAGCGCAAAGATGAACGTGCTGCCTGTGGCCTCAAACGGCACGGATCCCCCACCGAGATACCCAAACACGAAGCTTGTTCCCGCTTCTGTGGCAGACTTAAGGGCGTCAACACCCTTTGTCAAATGCTCAAAACTGGAACGGATCACAGGGAATTGAGTGAGAAGTGTCGCCAATATTATTTGTATCAACAGGCCCTTTACAATAGATCCTTTCAACACGGCGGTTTTATTTTCACTAATCATCCACAAAAATGTGAAGAAGGAAAGAATGCCTAGAAGGCCTTGGGCAAGGAACATGGGGTATCGTGCATGAAAAGTATTTCACCTAATTTAGCCAGATTCATCCTAAAGGTAAAGGGATGAAAAAAGGGTATCACATATGTCTCAACGTTACGCCCTCTATTCACTTATCCCTTATTTCTTATTTAATATTAATGTCCGTTCCAAAAAATCATTTTTTGGGATGCATAGATTTTATTGACACTGAGGATATCCTTCGCATAGCATAATTCCGTTCACCCAAAAATTTTTTATTCCCCATTCACCAATAGAAACTCTTTTCCATGAATCATGTCTTTTTACCCTATTTGCTCATGATTGCGCTTATTAATAGCTGTATTGAGCTTGAGATTTCAGCGCCCAGTTTTCCTGATATTGTAACGCACTTTCATGTTTCTGATGCCATAATGGGGCTGACGATTACCTATAACTTGCTTGGATTTTGCCTTGCATCATTGATTTATGGCCCTCTCTCCGACGCCTTTGGACGGCGAAATATTATGATTGCTGGCAATGGCATCTTGACCCTGGGGGCCTTTGCATGCGTTGTGGCACCGTCTATAGAGTGGTTACTTATAGCACGATTCATTCAGGGCATTGGGGCTGCTACCTCCGCCGTTGTCGTATCCGCCATTATTGCTGATGTGTATACACCAGAAAGAGCGACACCCCTTTACGGACGAATGAATGCAGTCTTTAGCAGCCTCATGGCCCTTTCCCCCGTCATGGGCGGATTTATTAACGCTGCCGTAGGGTGGCGTGGTAATTACGGCTTTGTGGCCGTTATATGCGTACTGTCGTGGGTATTATTGTTAATATTTCTTCCTGAGACAAAGATTGTACGTGAAAAAATTAATCTACGAAAAATGACAAAGGATTATGGCGTACTGGCCTCCAGCGTCCCCTTTCTTAGTGCTGCTACCGTACCGAGTTTGCTTTACGGCACATACATGGCTTTTGTTGCCGTGGCTCCGTTTATGTATATGCAGGCCTTTGGGCTAAGCCTTTTGATCTATACCCTTCATCAAGGGGCCATCGTGGCAGTTTTCGCCATCACAAGTATTATTGTTGGAAAAATTATAACAGTACTAGGAAGAAAAATTTCTATTTATGTATCGCTTAGTATCTCTCTTATCAGCGGCGCATTGATAATGATTGCTGACTCTCCCTATACACTGACCATGGCCATGAGCCTCAGCAGCATAGGATCTGCCATTCTCTATACCATTATTTTCCCAATGTCTCTCGATCTTTTTCCATCCATCAAAGGCACAGCGTCTTCTGCTATCATGAGCCTTCGTTATCTTTTATGCAGCGGCCTTACAGGTATAGCAACCTATGTGTATAACGATTGCATCTTCATGGTGGGTATCGTTATTTTTGTGACAGCGGCGATAATTGCAGTACTCACATTGTTTTGTATAAAGGATTTAAATAGAGAATAAAACTGAAACTGTGTGGTTACATCTTTTTAGATATTCTTTCCTTCTTCCCTTGCAGGCTTTGCGTTATAGTAGCGTCATCCCTTAAATTGATAATGTAAATAGCGATATACTATGGCCCCACCACCTTATCTCAATGCCCAAAATTTAACCCTCACCTTTGGTGGGAAACCTCTTTTTGAAGGGCTGAACTTTAACCTCCATCGGGGTGAACGGGTGTGCCTTGTGGGGCGCAATGGTTGCGGAAAATCCACGCTTCTTAAGGTTCTGTCAGGTGCCATAGACGTGGATGACGGCGTTGTCTTTATTCAACCGGGTCTAAAGATTGCCTACCTTCCTCAAGATGTGATTTTGCCAGGGCATCTCACACCCCTCGACTACATCTGCCAAACTGGTATTGATCATTTTAAGGCGGCTAACTATCTAGATCAGCTCAAAATGAACACGGATGCCCCTATGCAAAATCTGTCCGGAGGAGAGCGCCGTCGCATTGCCCTTGCTCATGCTCTCTCCAAGGAAGCGGATATTTTGCTCCTGGACGAGCCTACCAACCATATGGACTTACCTCTCATTGAGTGGTTAGAAGATTATGTATCGGACTATCAGGGAGCCGTGGTCGTTATTAGCCATGATCGCTCGTTTTTGGAAAAAATCAGCAATCGCACCTACTGGATGGACCGAGGCACCCT
Source organism: Alphaproteobacteria bacterium (assembly GCA_019745755.1). GTDB lineage: Bacteria > Pseudomonadota > Alphaproteobacteria > Paracaedibacterales > JAKBAR01 > JAKBAR01. The sequence continues at coordinate 232 of JAIESS010000123.1, read as the reverse complement.
TTATTCCAACAAAAAGGGCTACGGCGATTTTGAGCGGTGGAGCGAAGAACTGCTTGCCGAAGAAGCGAAGCATCAAGAACGTCTTGATGTGAAACTCAAACAAGAAAAAGAATGGCTTCACCGGGGCGTGACGGCGCGGCGTAAACGTAATCAGGGGCGTCTACGTAATCTCTTTGCGCTTCGTGAGCAACGGCGGGAGAGGGAGCTGAACCGTCATGGCAAACTCACTCTC
>JAIESS010000122.1 GCA_019745755.1 Alphaproteobacteria bacterium | reverse complement strand
AGGTTATCTATGACTCTTTGTCCACCGTCATTTGAGAGAAGTTCACCCAATGCCGCCATGAAATCATCCAGAGAATGTGCATCAGGATGATCCGGATCATAGGATTGATGCGTCATTGGTTGACTTGGTTGACTTGAGGATGTATTCCCCTTCTTCGCATTCGCATTGTCTTTTTTCGATTTATGTTTCCGATTTTTAATTTCATCGAGTAAATTTCCGAAGCCTTGGGAACGTTTGGGAATAACAGTCGGCGACGGTTTTTCTTCCGCATTTGATTGCTGCTGCGTATGTGGAGGCGTCGATCCAAAGTTTAGCGGAGGTGGAAGACCAGGAAATGACGACGGCGGATTAAATTTGGGACGTGAGTCAGCTGATGGCGATGACGTCATATCTGAAAAGATAGGCGGCGGCAGCTTACTTAGGTCAAAAGAAGGGGGCGGTGGCAACTTAAAGGCTGGTGCATCTTTGAAATAATAACGAACAGCCCTTATATGTGATACATTAAAATGTTTCTGTGGGTGATCAAGGAGAGCTTCGAGATAATATTCAAGGCTATGATTTGTCGCAGCCGTAAGATGAATTGCATCTATCATTTCATTACGTTGAGCTTCTGTTGTGAGAGAAGGATCCGGATTGACACCAAAAGATACAGTCTTACCTGATGAATCTTTCATATCTCCCGTTGCAATGAGGATGATCAAAGCCTTTGCCTGCTCTCTTGCACTCTGTGTGTGTTGATCAGGCATGCTCCTTAAATGCTTATGCAATGCAACAATAGTCTGAAACCCTGTTTTTCCACTAACGGGCTGTACAGTCTGAGCTGTATAAGCGCTCGTATAAAGAACAGGTGCAAAAATTCCTGCAACAAAAACAATTAAAAAACGATAAAATCGACACATACAGACTTCCTTCAATATTTTCCTAAATTCAATAAAGACACGAGAAACTCTTTATACAGCATAAATTGACAAAAGTTAATAAAAGATTAAAAACATAGAACTTATTAATATAAATTTTTAGTAAAAATTTATATTAATAAGTTCCTATTATCAATTAATTAATTGATAAAAAAGATTGAATGCAGAAAATGAGGAGCATTTTTACAATACGTTATTATAATTTACGTGATAATCAATGGGATTGAATGAAGGCTGTATTCCCTGAAAAACAAGGAAATGTAGGTGGAGAACTTTGAAGCGTTAGAATAGAAAACGGACAGCGAATGAGGGATGGTTGATGTTACCATCATTAGACCCCATCAACACATTGCTGGCGCTACAAAACTTATAAGGCCATGAGCCTGTTAATTTTATAGTAATAAGTCAAAAATTTTGCATATTCTGCATAGTCAGCCTGAAGCTGTTTATTCGGTATGGATGTGAGGAGATCGATAACGGCTTTTTGAGCTGATATATTTCCCGAATCTGCAGCGGCCAAAAGATTTCCCCATCCCTTTCCTTCAGGAGTAGGAAGCATCCCAAAAAAATCCGCATAAGTAACAGATTGTTCATCATCTTCTTGCATAACACGCCAATGCTTCTTTAATGCACCCGTCAACGCCGTAGCCCAAAAATACTGGGCTGTGTTTGGCACTTTTGTGGATGGTATTTCCGGGAAAAGAATCTCTCTCAAAAGGATTCCACGCTGTTTCACCCCTATCTGTGTATAAGCATTTTCACCTGTCAGGCGAGAAAGGGCCACAGCTATAACATTGCGAATGGATTGGGCTGCATCAATGTTTTTGGAAAGCTCACAGTTTTTCAACAGCTTCATCAATGCCTCCCCTCCTGTATCAAGAACGCACGTATAATATAAAGCTAATGCTTCATAATAAGTGTGTGAATCCTTCCCCTTCTTTTCTTCATTTATTGCTAATCGAGAAAGTATCTGTTCCGTTGTTATATCATCAGACGTAATCATGGTTTTTGCCCGCAACAGCTCCACAAGAACATCGTAAACACATCCCTTTTCTTGTGTAAGCGTCCTGGCAATAAAGCCTTGTGCCTTTGGATGTGGTAAATAATCCAAAATACCTGTGGGTTTGCCCGGTATACCCGATCCCGTCATAAGGCGCATCATCTCATTAGGATAGGCTTCTTTCCCAACAAGAAGTCGGTGTACAATATGATCCACACGCATACCATCCGTCTGGGGCACACCCTCTTCTGTCAAAGGGAGCCTCAGCATTTCCTCCTCTTGATATGCATTGTACTTAACTCCGATTTTTCCAACTAATTCCTTATGATATGAATGCCAAAGATCGATGGCAGACTCTAAACCAAGCTTCGCCAAATGTGTAAGCGCAAGAATGTGTATATCCTCATCAAGAAAAGATTGCTGCTGTCGAAGCTCATCGATATAAAATGTAGCAACCCTTTTATCTACTAATGTAAGAGGTTCATTCTCTGATTCTGGCGAAAAAAAAGCAAAAGAAGAGATCCCTTTAAGAGCTGCAGAAAGACTTTGAGGCTGCGAACCATAGGTGTACACGCATAAAAAAGCTCGTTTTCGATCATCGGGTGTTGTATCTTTCCCCTCCGCCATTTTGTCCCGGATCGTATTCACCTCATCCTTTAATAAACGTAACTGTGAGAAAAATTTGTCCTTAGACTGGGAAGAACCTGTAAGATTTTCATGAACACACCTAAAAATCTCCCTCTCCAAATAACTAAGAGGTAAGGGTGTTTGATCATGAATCGCATCATCCATGGCGAACAGCGGTGTAGATGGTAAAATGGATGCAAAAAGGAGCAGTGCAAGAGCGGCTTTTTTCATAAAAATTCTCCAAAAAATATGCAGGACTTAAGGAGCTTTTCCACAGAAAAAATCATCCTTACAAAAATATTAATAAAATTTTAACTATTGTGCACTACTTTTATGAATGAGCAGTCATGCTCCTACTGTAAACTTTTCTAAAGATTCAGGTCCCCCCTTTATGGGGGATTTTTTTGTAGGTTGTTTGCATAGTTTTTTGATGTAAATAGGCGTATAAAAAGATCATCCTTTACAATTGAGCTACTTACAAAAGCAATGACTCAACCTCCTCTCCAAGACATGATTATTTACCGTGATGCCTTGATGCTTGTTCTGAATAAACCCTCAGGCGTACCAGTTCATGCAGGTCCTGGAAAATTGATCCCCCTTGATGTGCATTTTGAGGATCTGCGCTTTGGCCTTCCCCAAAAACCAGAACTGGCCCATAGGCTTGATAAGGACACAAGTGGATGCCTCATCCTTGGGCGTCATGCTCAGGCCCTTAAACGTCTTGGCCTTCTTTTTAAAAATAATGCTATCGAAAAAACCTACCATGCCCTTGTTCACATCACACCCGAGAGTCAGTTGGAGCAGGACGGGGGCGTCATTGATCTTCCTCTTGGGCCGAAGTCTGAGCGTACATCGTCATGGTGGATGAAGGTAGATCATGAAAGGGGTAAACCTTCTGTCACCCATTACCGTGTTCTTGGGCGTTTTGATGAGTATGCCTACCTTGAGCTTAAACCACAAACGGGTCGCACTCACCAACTTCGCGTACATTGTCAAGCCATGGGCTGCCCTATTCTAGGCGATCCAATTTATGGCCTTTCAGACGATCCTACAACTCATCTTCACCTCCATGCTTATAGCGTGACGATTCCTTTATACCCAAAGAAAGAACCCTTGCATATTACAGCCCCCCTGCCAGACTATATAGGGGATTGGTATACAAAGATCACGGAATAAAATGCACTAAAAAGTATAGCGATTTTTCCCTATACTATGGCAAAGTAGTTTTTAACAATGTTATCAAAGGATTTTTTTATGCAAAAAAGTAAACTTTATATGGGAATCACCTTTTTAGGGGTTATTTTTGGTGGATTGTGTTATAAATCCTCGCATTTAAATGCATCACCGACTATAAAAGAGGAATCAACGGATACATCGAAGAAAGAGACAGAAACAATGACAACAGAACTAAAAATTGACGAAACACTCAAGGGCGAAGGTGCCGAAGCAACCGCGGGTAAGCGCGTATCCGTTCATTATGAAGGACGCTTAACAGATGGAACAGTTTTCGACAGTTCATTCAAACGCGGCGAACCCATCGAATTTAAACTCGGTGTTGGCCAAGTCATCGCAGGTTGGGACAAAGGACTGGAAGGACTCAAGGTTGGTGGCAAACGCACCCTTACAATTCCACCGGAAATGGGGTATGGCGCACGCGGTGCAGGTGCAGCTATTCCACCGAATGCTACACTTGTTTTTGATGTAGAGCTTGTGGCTGTAAGCTAAAACGAATCGACAAAAAACTCATGGTGGCGCTTCTCCATAACAGGGAAGCGCTATTTTTCATCTACTGTGCTTCTTTCACGTAATAGGTAGCTTCCGCATTCTTTTTTGCTAATTCATTCATCGCTTTATCGGATGAAACACGCATCGCATAAAAAGAATAAAAGGTGTGAGGTTATTGAGCACATCCCTGCCTTTCGAAAAAACTTCCAAAAAGTGAGCTTTCTTTACCTCTTGTTAAGAAATGCTATGATATTCTCATTGCAGTGGTTAGTAAGATCCGGTGCAGCCGAGTCCGTGATGAAGCCAGTTTATACGGTAGATACGTACTGCTATACTCAAAAAAATCTAGAGCATTCTACCATCCCCTGGATGCTATCATGCACGATTTCTAAGAGTATTTAGGCGAAAAATGAGGAAGTGCAAGCTTTTTCATAGCCTTCGATGGGTAATCCATCGGCGTTGGTATATCCTTGCCGCCATACTATGATGCACGGCATCCCCCAGACACCGCACGTCGAGGCTGACTGAAGGGTATTTCATGTCGAGGTGAAGCGAGGGGCCCTATTGCTTGATAGGGCACAGATCACTGGAGGTGCAAGGCTGGGAGGGGCCCCACCGAGGAGATTGTGTCTGGACACGATAGTAGGAAGGAAGGTGCCTCTGTTGAGGGAGCTGTGTCTAATCGATCAGAAGAGTAGGTAGTGTACCTTAGATTATATATGATAGTTAGAATTCATGTCCTTCGGATGTATGCGATAAAGCACTTGTTTCGAGAGTCTATGCTCCCGTGGTAATTTGGGATGAGAAAAATCCCCTTTTATATCGCGTAGCATACCTATTTTCTCCATCACACGAATCGATCGATGATTCTGTGGTGACGTAAAAGAAATGACTTCCTTCAGCCCATATTTTTTTAAGCCATTGTCTAGCATGGCGCGTGCACCCTCGGTTGCATAACCTTTGCCCCAATGATCAGAACCCAAACGCCACGCAATCTCAGTACAACCACCCAAAGGCCTCTCCCATTTAATGGGATCAAGACCAATATAGCCCATTAATCTACCACTTTCCTTTTCTTCAGCAGCAAAAAGTGTATAGCCAATACGGGTATATTGCTCATTAACAAAAACGATGAAATCTCGAACTTGATCCATGGTTAAGGAGCCACGCAAGAACTCAATGACCTTCGAGTCTTATTAAAAAAAGCCTGAACATCGCCATCACGCTACGTTCGTAGAATCAATCTTTCTGTTTCTATCACATTCATATACCGTCCTTTGGCTTAAAGACATAGCTCATATACATGACAGGAACGCCTGCGACGGAGACAAAAGCTCGCGCGATATAGGTGCCAAGGATATAGGTAAAGACAAGAGTAGAAAAACTAACTGGTGTGGGGCTTAAAATAATCCAAGCAAGGCTTGAAAAAATAACATTATCAGCAAGGGCTGATAGAAGTGTTGATGCGGATGTGCGAAGCCAGATATGCTTTTTTGATGTCGCATCGGATAATCGTTTAAACAACCAAATATCTAAAAACTGACTGATACCATAAGCGATAATGCTGGCCACCATAATGCGGGGGGCTGGTAAAAACAGCTCTTCCATGGCTGAATAAATCTTATAATTACCTTGTTGATTGTCGAGAGGGATATGAGCCAGTGTCATAAACATGACAAGAGTAAAAACAATCTGCGCCAAAAAACTGAGGACAACTGATTTGCGCGCTGTTTCGGCCCCATAATGCTCTGTCAGCATATCCGTGGCAAGATATGTCATGGCAAACAGGACAGTTCCAAGGGCAACAGGTTCACTCAAAAAGGAAAATTGTGCCACATGGAGAACTTGGATATTCGCTGCCACATAGGCAAGGTTAACAAAGCAAAAAAGCCCCGCCGCTCCTCCGACGCGTAGAAAGAGAAGAAGAAAAAAAGCCGCCACACAGAATAAGACAATGCTGAGAATCTCAGGAGAAATTGTGTGAAGATGCGTTTGTATGAGGGATTTTAGGGCCGTGTCCATGGTTATATCATAACGATGGCGCACTACCTCAAAAACAAGCAGTGCGCCCTATCTAAGTCAGTCTAACAAGAAGAATTTAGTGTGCAGCGGCTGCGTCTTGAGCTGCTTTTTTCTCAGCAATAAGCTTTTTTAATTTTGCTACTTTTGGATCAAGATCCGCTGTCTTTGCACGCATGACAAAGTTATCAAAACCACCATGGAACTCAATGCTACGAATAGCATTTGTTGTAAGGCGCAAGCGAATACTTTGACAAAGTACTTCACTTAGAACACTTTTTTCTTGAAGATTTGGCAAGAAACGGCGTCTTGTCTTATTGTTGGCATGGCTTACATTGTTACCATAGAGAACGGTTTTACCGGTTAACATACAACGGCGTGTCATGGAAATTTCCTTATTACTTATCTAAAACATGATACTTAGCTCCTTTTATAAGCAAAAGCACACCTCGTTGTCAAGATTTTGTTGTGTTTAAAGAAGACAAGGTCAATCCCTTTCCGTTTTTTGTAAAACCTGAGACTGTTGTCCACCGTGACTTACAACAAGTTTATACCACGGAATATAATTAATGTGGATATGGGGAACTAAAAGACCTTTTCAATAATATCACACGCCATCATGCTGCTTGTGTCACGCGGTGGCACAAGGTGTGTATAAGAACGTTTGAGTTTTTCACGCATTGCATTCTGCGCTTCTTCTGACGCTGTCAAAAGTTTTTTGAGTTCACCAGACAAAATATCGGGAGCACACCTGTCTTGGAGACATTCCGCAATAAAGGGTTCATTTAAAAGAACATTCACAAGACATACGTAAGGCGTTGTGATAACACGTTTTGCGATATAATACGTCAGGGGAGAAAGCTTATAACCAATAACAAATGGTAAATGAGCCTTAGCAAGCTCAAGAGAAATGGTGCCGCTGGCAGCAAGAGCGGCTTTAGATGCTTTAAATGCGGACGTCTTATCCGATTGATTCACAAATTGATAAGAGAGACCACTTTGATCCAGCGCTTGTTTTAGCGACTGTTTAAATCGATCAAAGGTGGGGACAAGCACATGGAGGCCAGGTATATCTTTTTGAAGTAATGTAAGCGCCCCAATAAAGGTCTGTGTCAGTGTTTTTACTTCTTGGGTGCGGCTTCCAAAAAGCACTGTCAGGAGTGTTTTATCTTGTGGAAAAATAGGCGCACTGTCATCGTCGCCTATTTCTGTTAAGGGATGACCAATAAATGTAGCCTCCATACCATGACGGATAAAGTACGGGGGCTCAAAGGGAAAAAGACACAAAAGATGATCAACAAATATTGCCATTTTTTTCGCCCGCCTAGG
>JAIESS010000104.1 GCA_019745755.1 Alphaproteobacteria bacterium | reverse complement strand
AACTTCAAGACCGTGTTACACATATGAAGGAAATGGATATTTCACCGGAAGATCTTGTACAATTAAAACAAGACGTTCAGGCCCTTTCTTTATCACAAGAACTCCAAAAAGCTCATAAGATAGCAGATTACTACCATCTTTTGTTACACACTATGGATACTTCAACGTCTCATTTGACTGAGACTGGTCTCTATACACCGGAGCAACTTCAAGCGTTTGGTAGTAGTATAAACCCTGTTTCGACGACAACATGTCAGTTTTTAGATCAATTTCATGCGGCGCAACACAATATAATGTCTCTTAAAAACGATCTTTTTTCTCAACAACCACAACGCCCTGTAAACATTGCAATGACATCATTATTTGCTGAGCATCTAATGTCTTTACCTCAGGTATGGAAAAAAATCGAAGAAGAAAGAAAACATCAAGAACAAGGTGGTGAACCTCGTCCTATTGTTATTAGCGCCGAAGATTTCCAACCCGATGCGTCATCGGATGAATTATCAGGTTCTAAAGGATCAGAGTCTGACGATAAACAAGAGGATAAGCAATAAGAGGTTTATTGATTAATAGTAGTCATCTCCATAAGTACAGAGATGACTACCCCTTACTATTACCCCTCTAAATTGATTGTTCTACCTTTGCTTAAAAGTCTCATAGACTACAATGAGCAATATTTAAAAAAGATAATCTTTAGTATAGAGATTGAGTTCTTGCATCCTTAGCTTTTCTACCTATATAAAGGGAAGATACCCTATGCTTACGCAAAGACTTATGCCCCATCTTCTTGGCCAGACAACTCTTACATTAGACGGCATTGACAAAGGCGCCCTTGTGGCGGTGGCCATGTCCGGCGGCGTTGATTCCTCTGTAGCGGCGGGCCTACTTGTGGAGGCAGGATATAATGTCATTGGAATCACGCTTCAGCTCTATGATCACGGCGAAATGATCGAGAAAAAGGGGTCATGTTGCGCTGGCCAAGATATTTATGACGCACGGTCTGTGGCGGACAAGCTCGGTTTTCCCCATTATGTCTTGGATTATGAGAGCATCTTTAAACAAGGCGTCATGGATGATTTTGCGGATAGTTATCTTCGTGGCGAAACGCCCATTCCCTGTATCCGCTGCAATCAAAATGTAAAGTTCCGTGACCTCCTCAAAACGGCGAAGAATCTTGGGGCCACCTGTCTTGTAACAGGTCATTATGTACAGCGCGTGGAAAAAAATGGCGTGGCTCAGATGCTGCGCGCTGTAGATTCAAACCGTGATCAAAGCTATTTTCTCTTCACAACAACGCGGGCTCAGCTGAATTACCTGCGTTTTCCCCTGGGAGGCATGCCAAAGTCCGAAACCCGTGAACACGCCAAACGCTTTGGCTTGCAGGTGGCAGAAAAGCCAGACAGCCAAGATATTTGCTTTGTTCCGAATGGTAATTACGCAAGCGTTGTAGAACGTCTTCGCCCAGGTGCCTTAGATGCTGGGGACATTGTCCATGTGGAGGGGCGGGTGCTCGGTCAGCACAACGGAATTATTAATTATACCATTGGCCAGCGTAAGGGTCTTGGCATTTCCTCCCCAGAGCCCCTCTTTGTCATACGTTTGGATCCCGAGGAAAAACGCGTTGTGGTTGGTCCAAAATCTGCTCTTGCTCGTCAAAGCCTATGGGTGAAGGAGCTGAATATGCTGGCAGATACGGCTGAGTTTGAGGGAGGCAAAGCCTGTACAGTTAAAATTCGCTCATCTCAAGAGCCTATAAACGCTACAGTATATTTGCACAAAGATGGCTTTTCTGAAGTCATTTTGGAAACACCTGAATTTGGTATCGCGAATGGCCAAGCCTGTGTCTTTTATGATGGGAAACGTGTTCTGGGTGGTGGCTGGCTCACGGCGCGCTAATATCGAGAGTTTTGAAATATTATCTCTTTTAACTTTATGGCGAAGCTATATGATGTCACTCAATACTTCATTTATTGTATATCGTGCAATACTAGAAAGAATGGGATTTTTATCCCTATAATAAGCAAGGGCAACAACACCAAAGGACAGCGCCCAACCCCACCCTCGTTCCCATATTGCATCATCAACTGTTAGATTTTTGCGAAAAACTTTCCGAGCTTCATTGGATAAAAGTGTCCATGCCACCATTATATCACAGGCAGGATCACCAATACCCATCATACCAAAGTCAATGACAGCACAAAGACGCCCATGATTAACAAGCAGGTTCCCTCCATGAAGATCCCCGTGAAGCCAAACAGGCGATCCTTGATATTCAGGCGCTTTGAGAGCCTTTTCCCACAGAGCCATTAATGTTGGTATAGAATATATATCTTTTAGCTCTTCAATAGCTTTTCGCGTACTACTATCGCGTTGTATCAGCGGAACGCCACGACTACATAGCGGCCCATGTGTTGGATCAATGCGCTGTAATGCGGCGATAAATTGGCCAAGATCATGTGCCGCCTTCTTCAGGTCAGCAATCGGTGCATTCAGCGCATTATCCCCGTGAATCCATATAAAAATAGACCACGACCATGGATACTCTGCAAAGGGCAAGCCTTTTTTCAAGGGCGTAGGTATGGCGAGATGGGGTATGTGGGTAAATATTGGAAGCCACTTGTATTCTTTTTCAATCTGTTCTGCCACATGTTTGAAACGAGGTAGTCGCACACCCAAATCCTTACCGAGACGGAAAATATGGTTATCCGTGCCCCCTGATTCAACATGCGAAAGAGGGAGATGCGCCAGGGATGGGAATTGTGCTGCAATTAACTGTGCAACACCCTTTGCATCGATCATTAAGTCCATATCACCCTCTATCGAGCTTAAAACCTTTTCATAATGATGATGCTACCATAGAATTCCGTTTACAGAACCAATATCCATTCAACTCCTATTAGAAGACTGAAATGGTTAAAATAGGATGGTCAAATTTAAAAAACTTGGTGCAGTTTAGCTCAAGGATACCTATATTCTGTGTAATACATTTAAACGAAATTTTTTATGAAAATACTTTTTTGTGGTGACGTTGTAGGGCGGTCCGGCCGTGACGCTGTAATCGAGCACCTTCCTCGCATAAAAAACCTCCTTCACCCTGATCTTGTGATCTTGAATGGGGAGAATGCAGCCCATGGTTTTGGTATTACGCGGGGTATTTGTGATGATTTTTACAAGGCTGGCGTAGATATTATTACCCTTGGCAATCATGCGTTCGATAATAAGGAAATTATGAAGTCCTTAGATAGTGACCACCGTCTTGTCCGCCCTATTAATTACCCTGCAAAAACGCCGGGACGTGGCTTTACGTTTTTCGATCTACCCAACGGAAAGAAAATAATGATCGTGAATGCCATGGCGCGTCTATTCATGGATCCTTTGGATGATCCTTTTGCTGCCATCGATGATCTTCTTTCAAAATATCCCATGGGCGGATCCATTTACGGAATTTTCCTTGATTTTCATGGCGAAGCAAGCTCTGAAAAAATGGCCATGGGACATTATTTGGATGGCAAGGTCAGCGCCGTTGTTGGGACGCATACCCACATTCCAACGGCAGATACGCAGATTTTTCCCCACGGCACAGGCTATCAAACAGATGCTGGTATGTGTGGAGATTATAACTCCGTCATTGGGATGGATAAGATTGTTCCTATTCAGCGCTTTCGCAAGAAGATACCAACAGATCGCATGCAACCCGCAAGCGGGCCTGGGACATTTTGCGGTACATTCATTGAGCTCAACGAAAAAGGACTCTGCACACATATCGAGCCTGTGCGCTGTGGTCCGCGGCTAATGGCGACACATTAGAGAATGAGGTGTCTCCCCCATAATGTGGCCTCATAACAGTGGTCCAAGATCATCATGAATGATATAATTAATTTTAAGAACCATGTATGATAAAGTTATTGATTTTATCTATAGAGCACTTTAAATAACACTTTAGTATGTGTACTAATAAAAAGTATTATCTTTTTTCAGATAAAATAGGCTTTTAATACAATGATCATCGGTATTGGGACAGATCTTCTTGATTGTAGGCGACTGGAACGACCTCTCAAAAATCATAGGGAGCGTTTTTTATCAAAAATTCTGACAGACAATGAACGCTTTCATATTGAGTCAAAGGTACAGCCTATCACTGCTTTTCTTGATACGATAACAGTAGAGCAGCATTTTTGCTTGCAAGTAGGCAAAATTTTTGCGGCCAAGGAAGCTTTTGTAAAGGCCCTTGGAACGGGGTTCCGTGATGGGCTTACTCTCCTTGATATGGAGATTGTGCGAAATTCACTTGGCAAACCCTCCATTTACCTTCATTCTAAAGCAGAAGAACGATTTAACGCGCATATTCCGCAAGGTATGGCAGGGCATACTCATCTCAGTCTTTCTGATGAATTTCCCTACGCCCAAGCCTTTGCAACCATTAGCGCCCATTAAAAGAGGAACTTTTATGTCATCCACACTACTCAAGGAAAAAGCCCGCAAGGAAACCGTTGGTTTTATTATTGCGGGTATTATCGCTATTATTATTCGCACATTTTTCTTTCAGCCCTTTAATATACCCTCGGGCTCCATGTACCCAACTCTCATGGTGGGCGATTTCCTTTTTGTGAGTAAGTATACCTACGGTTACAGCAACACAGCTTTCCCTTTCCATCATAAATTTTATGAGGGACGCGTTATGTCACGTAATCCTAAAAATGGGGAAGTCGTTGTTTTTAATAACATCAAGGATCCTGAGAATCGTGACTTTATTAAGCGCTGTGTGGGTGTTCCCGGTGATAAAATTCAGGTCAAGGAAGGTATTCTCCACATTAATGGTCAAGCCGTGACCATGGAGTATGTCGGTATGTATACCTATATAAATCAATATGGCCAGCTTGATGCCGTTAAAAAATATAAGGAAACCATGCCCAATGGTACATCTTATCACGTGTTGATGAAATACGAATTTGGCAAACACCCTCTCGATAATACGCCGGAATATACAGTGCCTGAGGGCCATTTCTTCATGATGGGTGATAACCGTCATAATTCCGAAGACAGTCGCGTCATGGATGCTGTTGGTTTTGTGCCTGTTAATACTCTTATTGGCCGTGCTGAGATTTTATTCTTCTCAACAGAGGCCAAACTTTTTCGCCATCCCGACGCACGCTTTTGGCAGCTTTGGAACCTTGATGTTCTCGCCTGGATTCCCGGTATTCGGTGGGATCGGTTTCTTAATGTGATACGGTAAGAGAAGGTACACTTCAGCAAATTACTAATCGTATTTTAGTATAAAAATAATGTCTTGGGGTCAATCTACATATATCAAAAGAATGAGGGGGACTTGTTGGCGTCCCCCTCATTTTTAGCAAAAGCCTTATAGGCTTAACTGAACCGTAGTTATTAATAAATAATTTTGCTTACATCTTGGAACGCGAGTGTATTCCCTTCGTAAGTAATGGTCCCCTTTGTCACAGCAAGGTTCAAGACGCCACCATCTGTTGCATTGGAGAATGTTTGCGTAGTGGAACTACCATCCAAAGCAAGTGTCCAATTTCCTTTTAAGGCGCCAAGATCAATAGCATTATCACCTGTGCCTCCTTGAATATCATAGTGGGTACCTGTGGCCTTAAACGTATCATCATGTGCCACAAAGGTATCGTTTCCATTCCCCATTTGGACGGTTATGGCCCCCTTACCCCCTATAATGACATCATCACCCGCTCCGGTTGATACTATTTTATTTCCGTCACCTGTGTACACCACATCATTTTTATTTGTAAGAGATATGTTAGTATTTGTATTGGTTCCGAAGGTAAGTTTGTCGTTGCCCTGGGTAAGAGCAACAGGTGAAGTCGATAAACTTGCATCCACGAGTTTAATTTGCTTAATGCCATCAAATGAAATAGTGTGCAAACCATTTTCACTGGCGTTGCTGGATCCGCTCATTTTAACGTAAGCGACACCTTTAGCATCCGCATCAGAAAGAGTATATGTGCCTGACGCGAAGTCAGCAGCTGTTAATGTCGTGTTTCCTATTTTAATAGCCCATCCGTCACCCCGAAGCTCAAGTGTGTCATTCCCTGTGCCATGGGCAACGTCATGACCACCTTCGAGAAAAGCTTTTGAACCTGAGTATCCTTTTGGTGCCAACTCAGGTGAAGGGACATAAGGGCCCGCAGGCACAGCATTTGCCTTGAAAAGACGGCTATCGGAAAGGAATGTATTGTTTTGCGTCGAACCATCGACCTTATAAGCTTGCATAATATCGTTGCCAACACCACCTGAAAAGAGGGTTTTTGAACCATTGGATAGAAGGATATCATTTCCTTGCTCACCATGGAGGTCATTTGTGCTGGCTTTATTATTAGCAGTAAGAATGTCATTACCTTGATATCCATACAGACTATTTTTTGTTCCTGTAGCCTCCACAATATCATTACCATTATCAGCAAATAGTTTATTCGTATTCAGATCACTTCGTATAATATCATTACCGTTTCCGCTATGAACTTCTGCTTTCCCTGTGATATTGGTTGCGACAAGATTGAGCACATCCGCCCCACCAAGACTTGCGCCTGCCCCTGTTGTGCCGGCATTAAGGTTAAGATTGTCTCCATAAAGAAATGTTGTTGTATTGGTATTAAAAATACTGTTTTGGTTAGTAGAATTTGCAACATCATAGCCATCTACCATACCACTATAAGGAGAGTTTGGTCCTGATGTTAAAATACTTGTTCCCGTGTAATCTGGATTAATATCGGTATTCCCGGCGGTAGTTTTTACAACACCGTTGGCTCCTTCGTTTTGTCCGTCGAAAAGTATATTACCAAAAGCGGGTGAATTTGTACCAAGATTACGCGCTCCATCAGGAATATTATCAATTGTATTGATCAGGTTTGCCATACCTTGAAGAATGACCGTTGTATCTGGGATAGTATGCCCTGGATTTTTAAGATCATCAAAGGTGATGACTACATCATTCCCAGAAATGGCCATTTTCATATTTTTTGCTGTAAGGTCAGGACCCATGAATTTTAGCGTGTCCATATCAATGAGGGATGCTTTATTTTGCCCGCTTCCTGCGCCTACACCTTTGAAATCAGTAATTGTGACAGTACCATCCCCTTGTTTGATAATAAAAACGTCACGTCCCGTTCCACCGGTGAGTGTATCTGTTTGTGGGCCACTGGATGCAGCGCCGCCCTGTGCGTTAGGTCCAGCCCCCCATAAAACATCATTACCCGCATCGCCATGAAGGTTATCATTTCCAGATCCACCAATAAGCTTATCGTTACCACCATTACCATGAATAAGATCATTACCAGCTGCCCCATAAAGAGTATCATTTCCAGTGCCGCTGTTAAGGTTCATCTTATCTTCGGCCAGAGTGTATGTTACAGATTTAATATGATAATCACCACTATCACTTTTATTACTACTTTGATTATCATAAGGAAGTGCTTTAAATTCTAAGCGACTAAAACCAACAGGGACTGAAATGACCAATGATGACGGGTCACCAGGGCCACCAAAGGAACCCGTACCAACACTGTTGCCATCCGCATCAAACGCTTGCCACG